>JAWXTM010000097.1:0-2134 GCA_044433505.1 Rikenellaceae bacterium | reverse complement strand
GTTGACGCTGATGCTGAGATATCATTCGGTGGAGCAACATCTTCTGATAATTCAGAGTACGACGGCACAGTGTATATTAACGCTCCAGCAGATGTTGAGTTCGAAGACCTTAATATCAACCTACCAAACGCACACGTTGTATTTAACGGCGAGGTAGTGCAAATCGGCGTTGCATCTGGCACTGGTACTTTCATAGTGACAGAGGGCGCAAAAATCGGTGCTCTTACTGTTAACGCTGGTAACGTCGAAATCTACGGCTCAGTTAAAACTATCTCGGTTGCAGAGGATAATGGTTATGAGGGTACAATCACTGTTGATAGAGCTACAACAACTCCACAGATAGGTGAACTTGGTATTGGTATGTACTCAATGGTTTACTGCATCTCTAATGAAGCAGGTCTTCTTGCTGCAATCGCAGACCAAGAGGCTGAAATTAAACTAACCTCTGACTTTACTGTTACTACGGATTGCAAAATTGCTTATCCAGTAAAGATATACTCGGACGAAACTAACAGAGCAACCATTACATTTACTGACTCAGGTCGCTTTAATGTATCTGCTGACTGTGAAGTCGAAAACCTTATCCTTAAGTCTGCAACATCGAACTATGTAATTCTAACGTCTGGTGCAATCTCTTCACTAAATATTAAAAATACTCAGATTGAATCCAAACAAGGCATCTACTTCGCAAGTACTAGTACTGGCGCTACTCTAACTGTTGAGGATTGCGAAATGACTTCTGTTAGTGGTACAGGTACTTCGAACTATGGTATTTATCTATATGACTACTCAAACGCAACTGGACTAAACCTCGAACTACTTAACTCGACTATCGAATGGACTAATGCGTTATATGTATATCAAGCAAAAGACAGTGGAGATAACTATGCTGAAACTATCAATATCATAGGCTCTACTCTTATTGGTACAAACTACACTTTGAAATTTAGCTATATCGAAGAAACTACAATTAATATCGAAAATTCAACTGTTATCGGTAGCTATAACTCTAGTAATACATCGGAAAGAAATACAATGGACTTTACTAGTAATAATACTAACTACAACTACCTGATTTTCAAAAATTCTGTAATCAAAACAGTTAAAGATGGCACCGCATCTGGCAAAGCATTCCACCCGATTGATATGTACGCTTCGGTTTCATTTGATCTTATCTCTTTCCTTGGTGATACTAAAATCGTTGACGAATGTGTACAAGGTACTGAAGAACCTTGTATATACCTATTAAAACACAGCACTAGCGTTTGGCAAGAAAACCTTCTTATCGACGAAACTGTTGAACTAGTTGGTCAATTTGGTGTGCGTCTTCAAAATAACAACCTCTGGGGAAGGGGAACAGAAAAAGATCCTTATATCGTAGCATTCTTCGACGACCTTTCACTTGTAAATAATAGCGTGGCTGCACACAATGATATGGAAGGTTACTACAAACAAGTTCAAGATATTGACTGTGGTGGTTCGACTGTAACAAGACTATTTAGCTATGATAGTGGCAAGGAGTCTAACTACTTTGTAGGTACATACGATGGTGGTGGATTCAGTATCTATGACTACAAATACTCTAGCAGCTTTAACACATCATCATCATACAATTCATTGGGGCTTATCCCTGTGCTAGGCACTGGTGGTACAGTTAAAGATGTTAACCTTGTGGCTAATGATACTGATACTTACTACTTCGCTCCAAACCGTGCAGACGCTCAATTCGTGGGTACTATTGTTGGTACTTGCTACGGAAGTGTTGAAAACTGCTCTAGTAATATGAATATCGTCTTTGGCGCAAATGCAACTACTAGTACCGCAGGTGGTATTATCGGTTGCCTTGAAAGCACTGGCTCGTACTCTGATATTACCTACACTGGTACTATTACATATACAGACGGTACAACTAGTACTGATCCTATTGGTGTAGCATCAAATGAGGGAAATTAATTACTGCGTAACTGGAATTTAGGGCACGGGGGCTTGAACGCCCCCCTGCTCGCATAAAATAAATAACAAAATAAACCTAACAAAAAATGAAAAGAATTTTTCTAGTGATGCTGGTGGCGATGATTGCCACGGTGTCGTGTCAGAAGAGCGAACTGACAACGCAAAATGGCTCGGGTGACGA
>JAWXTM010000096.1:0-2177 GCA_044433505.1 Rikenellaceae bacterium | reverse complement strand
GTTTGTACTAGCTTTCGGTTGTGCAACCGAAAGATTTTTGTCTTTGATTTTTAGGCAAGGCATCCGCCTTGCTATTGCTCTAGCGGACTGATACCATCGTTCTTTTGTGAACAAAAGAACCCAAAAGCTTTCATTACTTAGTCTGTAATACTACAAGCTAAATCATAAGCAAGCCTCATAAAAAAAAAGAGGAGTGATACTCAATATCACCCCCCCCTTACTATAATCGAATAAGCTCCCCTAGTCCAAAAGTGCGTTTGTAGCACGAACTGCCTCTGCACTCTTCTCAAACAACGCCTTCTCCTCTGCTGTAAGATCTAATTCCAAAATCTTCTCAACACCGTTGCGACCAATAACTGCTGGTACACCAATGCAAATGTCATTCTGACCATACTCACCCTCAAGGTAACAGCAAGAAGCAACAACCTTCTTCTGATCCTTAACAATGCTCTCTACAACATAAGCCGCAGCAGCACCTGGAGCATACCAAGCCGAAGTTCCAAGAAGCTTAGTCAAAGTAGCACCTCCTACCATTGTGTCAGCAACAACTTTATCCAACACCTCAGCATCAGCCATCTTAGAAACAGGAATACCCTTGTAAGTAGCTCTGTCGATAAGTGGAATCATAGTAGTGTCACCGTGACCACCAATTACCATAGCCTCAACCTCGTTAGAGTTAACCTCAAGAGCCTTGCTCAAGTAACATTTGAAACGAGCAGTGTCAAGAGCACCACCCATACCAAACACTTGGTTCTTAGGTAGACCTGAGCTCTTAAGCGCAAGGTAAGTCATAGTATCCATTGGGTTCGAAACGATAAGAACAATAGCGTTAGGAGAGAATTTCAAACACTGATCCATAACCGACTTAACGATATTAGCGTTCGTGCCGATAAGCTCTTCACGAGTCATACCTGGTTTACGAGGAATACCCGATGTGATAACAACTACGTCAGAACCTACAGTTGCTGAGTAATCATTAGTTACACCAGTAATTTTAGTATCAAAATCCATAAGGGTTGCACATTGGAAGTTATCAAGGATTTTGCCTTCCGCAAAACCTTCCTTAATATCAAGTAGCACTACTTCGCTACATACTTCACGAGTTGCTAGTACATTTGCACAAGTTGCGCCTACGTTACCAGCGCCTACAACAGTTACTTTCATCTTTTTTTTCTTTGTTTTTATTTAGTTTGTTAAGTTTTTCTAAAATTTACTGGATAGTAGCTTGGTAAGCCGCAGCATCAAGTAGTTCTTCAACTTCTGCTGGGTTGCTCATCTTAACTTTAATCATCCAGCCTTCGCCATAAGGATCAGAGTTCACGCTCTCTGGAGCATCCGCCAAAGCCTCGTTAAATTCAATAACCTCGCCTGAAACAGGCATAAAGGCATCAGAAACGGTTTTAACAGCTTCGATAGAACCAAAGACTTCATCCTTGTCAAGCGTTTCACCTTCGGTAGCAACGTCAACAAAAACGATGTCGCCAAGTTGGCTTTGTGCAAAGTCAGTGATACCGATTACGGCAATTTCTCCTTCTACTCTAACCCATTCGTGATCAGTTGAGTAGCGTAAATTTTCTGGTGTGTTCATTTTATAATATTTTAAATGGTTAATTTTTAGAATACAAAGGTAGCAATTTTATTGCAATCTAGCAACACTATGACCTATATTTGTGAAAAAAATAACACTACTTAGTAATACATCCCAAATTCATATAAATCAGTTTTTAGAAGTCCCCTAAAAAGAGTCATCTAGATTGAGAAACTGTTTAAGTTTTTCTCACTTAAAAATGCTATGTGTTATTTTGCTTTGATTTTGGATTTTTATATCGTAGCTAATAGCGGGCTATTTGCTGTGATAGCAAAATTCAAAAGCGAAGTGAAAGAGCCTTAGCAATTTAAGTGAGAAAATCTTAAGGGGACTTCTAAAAATTGACCCACAAAAATTTAACAAATAACAAAGGATGTAAAGAAATAGGTTTTGATGCCACCAGGGCGATATTTTGGTTGATTTTTCACCTTTTTTTGGTCAAATAGTCCACTATTAGACCAAAAATGCGGCAAAAACTCAAAGATGATCTTGATGCACTAAGAGCAGAACGTCCTAAGATTTCAGCAATGATTGCCGAAGCTAGAGATAAGGGTGACCTCTCTGAAAATGCTGAGTATGACGCAGCTAA
>JAWXTM010000095.1:0-2766 GCA_044433505.1 Rikenellaceae bacterium | reverse complement strand
CCGTTTCAACACTAGTGGGCGTGGGCTGGGCTTGAAAGAGCGACCCCCTGCCAATTACGACAGTCAGGAGTCAGGTGCTACCATACATAGAACAAAAAAAACGGAAGCCAAAAAGAACTTCCGTTTCAACACTAGTGGGCCCAGCTGGGCTTGAACCAGCGACCCCCTGATTATGAGTCAGGTGCTACTAACCAACTGAGCTATAGGCCCTAATGCCCCATAGGCGTAACCTACGGTGAGTACAAAGGTAACGAAAATTATAAAATTTGCAAATATTTTGATGAAAAATTTGATAAATCATAAAAAAAACATATCTTTGTTATAGACATTATAAAACCTAAATTAAATAATTTAAAAACAATATGATCACTAAACTAGAACAGCTTATCGGAGCTGTGCAACAAAGACAAAAAAGAACCAGACTTGTCGTTGCCTATGCGCAAGATAAACACAGTATGGAAGCAGCAGTTGCTGCACAAAGGCTAGGTATCATAGACCCAATTTTGGTCGGCAATAGGATTCAAATTAATCAAATTGCTGAGGAAATTGGCGCAGATCTCTCAAGTTTTATTATTCAGGAAGAAAAGGACGATGTAAGCTCGGTTGCCCGTGCAGTGCAAATGATTCACAATGGCGAAGCTGATGTGCTGATGAAAGGACTCGTCTCGACTGACAAATATATGAAAGGGATTTTGAATAAGGAAACAGGGCTAGTGCCACCAAAAGCAACACTTAGCCACATTGCGGTACTTGAGATTCCTGCCTACGATAAACTTTTGTTGGTAACGGATGTTGCGATATTGGTGCAACCAAGCCTAAGTCAAAAGATTACACAGGTCACTTACCTGAGAAATGTTGCGCACAGCTTTGGTATTGAAGTGCCTAAGATAGCTATACTTTCGGCTACGGAGCAGGTGTTGCATAATATACCTTCGTGCTACGATGCTGCCATAATCGCTACAATGGGTAGGAGAAATCAAATCCCTGGTTGTATTATTGATGGCCCTTTGGCACTCGACGTGGCTATTAATAAGGAGAGTGTGCGAATTAAACACTTGGATTCACCTGTTGGAGGCGAGGCGGATGGCTTGGTATTCCCTACACTTGAGAGCGCAAATATCTTCTTCAAGGGAGCTACCAACTTTATGGGAGCTAAGATTGCAGGTATGGTCTATGGGGCAAAAGTGCCTTGCGTGCTGACCTCTCGTGGCGATACTCCAGAGAGTAAGCTCTATTCAATAGCTTTGGCTGCGTTGACTGCAAAATAGATGGCAAAGAAATCCAATAAAATATTCTCAAACCGTAATATCATAATTGGTATTACGGTATTGTTTATTGGGTGGCTCTTTTTTTTCGATCAGAACAGTTTTATGCGAATGTATGATGTTGATAGAGAGGTTGAGCAGCTGCGCCAAGAGTGCCAGTACTATAGGGATGCGATTGCTCGTGATAGTACGGTAATAGCGGGGTTGGGGGATAGTGCATTTGTAGAGAAGTATGCACGTGATAACTTCTATTGGCATAGCGAGGATGAGGAGCTTTATATAATTAGGGCTAAAAAATAGTAAGTGCTTCTAACGCTGATTTATAATGAATTATTCAATACTTGTAACAACAACCAACTCTTTCCAAGGATTAGAAATCTTAAAGTATGTGAATCTTGTTTCTACGAATATTGTAGTCGGTACAAACTTTTTTTCAGACTTTGGTGCTTCTTTTACGGATTTATTTGGAGGTTATTCGGATACTTACCAAAGAAAATTGCAAGGCATTTATAAATCTGCTATTGATAATTTAAAACAACAAGCAGCATCTCAAGGCTGTAATGCTATCGTAGGTCTTAAAATTGATTTTGACGAAATTTCTGGCAAGGGTAAGTCTATGTTTATGGTGTCGGCAGTGGGAATGGCTGTAAAATTAAAACAAGAAGAAATTGCATTAGAGGAAAATTCTGAGAAAGACTTCATAGACTTAAAAGAACTTTCAAATGAGATAATGCGAAGACATATAATTAAAGACATTAAGTCTGGAAAATTGCCAACAAAAGACCAATTAGATTATATGCTTCAAAATCCTATCAATGAAGTAATTGAGGATATTTTAAATCTATACATAAGAAGTGATGTAAATAGCTCAGAAAATGAACAACTGCTTTTTGATAATATTGAAAATTTGATATTAGTTACAGATAAGGAACAAACTAGTTGTGTTCTATATAAGAAGTTACAAGAAAGTTGGAACTATATATATCCGATCATAGATACTATTAAATATTTCTCGCCACAGCTTGTACTTGAAATGATTAATGACAACTATTCAGGATCTGCTATTCAGTGTTTATCTATTGATAAAGAAACTTACGACAAGTCAGATTTGTATGTTATGAAATTAATTGTAGATGCGCTTGATAAGTTGCCTGAGACTGGCAGTGTAGAACCTGTCAAGGGAACTTTTTCAAAAGCTAAGGATAAATTTATTTGCGAGAATGGACATAAAAATAATATGGATTCAGGGTACTGTTGCGAATGCGGAGTCAATATTTATGGACTTCGTAGTCAAGAAGTAGCTGAAATTGATTTATTCAAAGAAAAAGTTGCTGTTTTGGAATCTTTGCTAAGTATGTAATGCAAAGTCCTTAAAAAAACTCTTTAGATAGAGATCTCTAGCAGCTCAAATTCCATAACACCACTAGGCACTGTTACTGAAACAATAGCACCCTTCTTCTTACCCAAAAGAGCCTTGGCAATAGGAGTGCCAACAGAGAGT
>JAWXTM010000094.1:0-2979 GCA_044433505.1 Rikenellaceae bacterium | reverse complement strand
GAAAACAAGCTAAATAATCGTCCTCGTAAAAGACTCGGATACCTCACACCAAATGAAAAATTTAAACAAATTATTAATATGAATTCAGTTGCATTTGCAGGTTGAATTCAGCTAATAAAAACTCAACCTACTATGAAAAATCTTTTGATTGGTACTCTATGCTCCTTAACCTTTACTACCTCCTGTGATAAAAACGACACACCAAATGTAGAAAACCTTCAAAATCAATACTGCTTCACTTCGCAAATTAACCCCGCCTCACGTGCCACTGACAGCGGTTTTGAAACTGGTGACCTGATCGGTGTAACAGCTGCGTATGACAGCTACTTTGCGGATAAATTTGCCGAGGATGTCCGCTATGAATTTAATGGCTCGAAATTTACTAGCACTACCCCCATTGAATATGTAGCCAATACCGAATCAGCCTTCCGTGCCGTCTACCCATACCAAAGTGACGCTAACGATGATAACTTTACATTTGTCATTAACTCTGACCAAAGCACATACGAAAACTATACGCTCAGCGATCTTATGACCGCCCAAACAGAGTTAACCTCACTTATCGAACCGACCCTTACATTCTCGCATAGACTCAGCCTTGTTACCATTAACATTACCGACTCAAACATAAATATCGACAACGCTACGGCAACTGTAAATGCTAAAACGTCTGTAGATGTTGACCTCTCGAAAAACTCCTACACAGCTACGGGTGAGGCTCAAAATATCACCGCCTGCAACAATGGCACCAATAGCTTTAAAGTTATAGTCGCTCCGCAAACTATCGCCGCACAAACAAAATTCATTACCATAAACACAAGTGATGACGAGTACAGTTTTACGCTAACTAGTGATATTGAACTGCTCTCTGGCAAACAATATACATACACGGGGGTAATCTCTGCAACCAACGAACTGATTATTACATCTACCATTAACCCGTGGGAAGATGGTGGTGAACTCAATGAAAATAGCTCTGAAAATGATCAAGAACTTGAAGATACTCAGTACTCAAACTGGATTGGTACGTGGCAAATGACCTCCGCTTCATCTACTGTCTCTGGTGAAGCCATAACTACTACAATAGTTATTAAAGAGGGCGACACTGCGGGAGAAAATTTCTATATCTATGGCTGGGACATATCGGCTCAAAGATGGAACTACCCACTGCTAGCTACATTTGATACCGAAAGTGGCGGATGGCAGGTTATGAGCCAAATTTTTATTGAAACAGACGCCACTTTTGGAGACATCTATTACAAAGCAAAAACATACGTTGAAGCACCTCACAATGCCTACTACTTTATTGATAAAGATTACACGGCACTTGTGGCTTCCACTGACTCTAATGGTTCTAATGCAACAGTTAGCTGTGGTGTTAATCAAATAACTGACGGCACTAGTTTTACCGTAGCAACGTTGTTATTGGTTTATGGTAATGATAACGTCACATTTGAGATAGACAGTAGCCTTGGGCTTGGCGCAAACGAGATGCTAGTGGGTCCGTTTAGTATGACAAAGAGTTCCAATAGTATAGACTTTGGATTCTAGCAGAGATGGTACAAGGGTTGCTAGGGCTATGCAATGCCTACTTCAGAGTAGCTGTTGAGCCTAAAAACCTCATCCTCTACCATTATTGGCGAATCGGTTGGCTTGCGCCGCATAAATCGCTTGCACTGAGCTAAACGGTCATAACCCAACATTATGCCCAAAATAAAGTCCTGCTCGGCGGTAAGTTTATTGAGTGGCTTATTGCAAAATGTACGCACTACATCTACGCACTCCCGCTTTCCAAAGAAAATATTTATCTTTGTCTCGGTCACAGGAACTATGATGTAGTCTACATCGTAATGACTCAACTTACGCTCGGCAAAGGCTCTATCTCGCTCGTGCATAGTATGGAGTACCAAATGGCGCAAACCCTTTTGGTACTCGTATATATGATGCCCTAATACCTGCATATCGGCACTAGGAATTAAAGTTGTGAATTAAGAGATTCGCACCAAGCTACAATCTTATCATCATTGTCTGAATCGCTATCGCTAAGAGCTAGACCAACAAACTCGCCATCAACCTCCGCACGAGATGCTGAGTGAGAATATCCTGCGGTTGAAGTCTTACCGATAAGAGTTGCACCAGCTTCGAGAGCTGCCTGGTGGATAATACCCATTGCATCTACAAATGTGTCGCAGTATGAGTCTGCGTCGCCACATCCAAATAGTGCAACTTTCTTGCCCGATAGATTTGCTGATTCTAGAGTACTGATTGCTCCTTCCCAGTCATCTTGAAGATCGCCTAGACCCCAAGTTGATGAACCTAGAAGTAGCACTTCTGCATCTTCAAAATCTTCTTTCGAAGCGTTTGACACCTCAAGTAGTTTAACTTCGTGTGCGCTAAGTGCTGATGAAATGCTCTCTGCAGCACCTTGTGTATTGCCCATTGTAGAGCCATAGATAATTGTGATTTTTGCCATAATATTTTTTTGTTTTAGTTTTACGACAAAAGTAATGATGTTTCAGGTGCTATGCAATCACCAAAAGTAGGTATATATATGGTTAATGATTAATGGTGAATGGTTAATGATTAATTTTTGCTTTTTTCACCCCCCCCACTCTGGTGTATTGCTTTAGTTTTAGCTTGTAGTATTACAGACTAAATAGTGAAAGTTTTTTTGGTTCTTTTGTGAACAAAAGAACGATGGAATCAGTCCGCTAGAGCAATAGCAAGGCGGATGCCTTGCCTAAAAATCAAAGACAAAAATCTTTCGGTTGCACAACCGAAAGCTAGCACAAACTCCCATAAAAATCTTTGGGGGTTTGGAGGAACGACAAACAAAAAAATCGAATGATTTTTTCCCAAACCCCCAAAGCTAGAGCACTATTGTATTGCTTTAGTTTGAGCTTGTAGTATTACGAACTAAGTAATGAAAGTTTTTTGGTTCTTTTGTTCACAAAAGAACGATGGAATCAGTCCGCTAGA
>JAWXTM010000093.1:0-3563 GCA_044433505.1 Rikenellaceae bacterium | reverse complement strand
GTTGTAAACCGAAAGATTTTTGTCTTTGATTTTTAGGCAAGGCATCCGCCTTGCTATTGCTCTAGCGGACTGATGCCATCGTTCTTTTGTGAACAAAAGAACCAAAAAACTTTCATTATTTACTCTGTAATACTACAAGCTATAACAAACTCTAATCATAAAAAAAAGTTGACCCCATCATAGAATCAACCCTTTCCTATAAAACTATACTAAAAACCCCTAAACGTCGTCCGAATCCGAAATCGACGTGAACTGATATGACTTAATCACACCACGCTTAGAATTCCTAATGAAATCCAATATAGTATCTCGATACTCACTCACTGCAAACTCCTCCTCAATTCTGCTCACAGCACTGCTCACCGCAAGATTGCTCTGGAACAAAATACGATAAATATCCTGAATCTCTGTGATAGCCTCATTACTAAAACCTCTGCGGCGCAATCCAATAGAATTAATACCCACAAACGAAACTGGCTCACGTGCTGCACGTACATAAGGAGGCACATCACGGCTCAACTTCAACAGCCCACCCAACATAGCGTGTGCGCCAATCTTTGTAAACTGGTGAACACCACAGTGCCCTGCTACAATAGCCCAATCATCAACCTCAACCTCACCTGCTAGCGATACCCTATTAACAATCACAATATTATTGCCAACCAAACAGTCGTGACCAATGTGAGCATAAGCCATAATCAAGTTATTATTGCCAATTTGAGTCACCCCCTTAGCAGCAGTACCACGGTTAACAGTCACAAACTCTCTGATATTATTATTATCGCCAATAACAACAGTGGTCTTCTCTCCCCTAAACTTCAAGTCCTGAGGCTCACCACCTATCACTGCACTACTGTGGATTCTGCAATTTTTACCAATAGTAGTACCATCTTTAATAATAGCGTGCGGCCCAATTACAGTGCCATCACCTATTACTACATCTTCCTCAATAATTGCGAAAGGCTCAACAACCACTCCTTCGCCAAGCTTGGCATTAGGGTGTACAACAGCAAGATTACTTATCATCTTTTTTATTTTTTATTTTTAGTTACAAGTGCCATAAGGTCAGCTTCGCAAGCTAGCTCATTGCCGACAAAGGCTCTTGAGTGCATAGCGACAATTCCACGACGAATAGGCTCGGAGAGTTCCAAACAGAACAGCAAAGTATCGCCAGGTATAACCTTACGTTTGAACTTAACATTATCAATTTTCATAAAGTAGGTAGAGTAGTTCTCAGGGTCATCTACCTTGCTTAGTGCTAGGATGCCGCCACATTGTGCCATAGCTTCGATCTGCAATACCCCAGGCATAACAGGTTCTTCGGGGAAGTGTCCCACAAAGAAAGGCTCGTTCATAGTCACTTGCTTAACCCCTACAACGTGACTCTCGCCAAGCTCCATAATCTTGTCAACTAACAAGAATGGAGGACGGTGTGGCAGGCGTGCTCTAATATCGTTAATATCCATTACAGGGACTTGATTGATATTATACTTAAATGGCGGAAGCGACTGAGATGCTTTGATTTCCTTGCGGATGAGTTTAGCAAATTCTGTATTAATTCTGTGACCAGGTTTATTGGCAATGATTCGTCCACGAATGCCACATCCGATAAGAGCAAGGTCACCACAGAGGTCTAGCAATTTATGGCGAGCAATTTCATTTTCGTATCTTATACCGCCACTTGCGATATAACCAGCCTCAGTGATTGCGCCGTGTTTTTGCCCCAGGATTTCGGCAGCTTTTTGTGCTTCATCTTCGCTGAGAGGGGTTTCTACAACAACGATAGCATTCTCTAGGTCGCCACCCTTAATTAGGTTGTTTTGAGCTAGAGGTAGTATTTCGTGGAAGAAGACAAAGGTACGGCAACGTGCCACATTTTTATTGAATTCCTCACGAGTTTTGAGTGAGGCATATTGCAGCCCAACCACCTTAGAGTTAAAGTCAATATTGACATCCATAGTGAGTTCATTGTCTGGATAGACAACAATCTCAGAGCCACGCTCCTCGATAGCTACAGAGAGTTTCTTTGTAATATCGAAATAGATTCTAGGTTCATTTTGTTCGACAGTTCCTACTTCTTCGATAGCCTCTGTCCATTGGCGTGACGAGCCGTCAAGAATTGGCACTTCAATGCCATCAATCTCAATAATCGCATTATCTACTGATGCGCCCCAAAGTGCTGCCATACAGTGTTCTACGGTAGAGACCTTAGCCTCTTTAGTGCCGAGCACAGTGCTACGAGCCGTGTCTACCACATACTCTGCGAGTGCTGGGATAGTCGGTGTTCCCTCCAAATCTGTTCTCACAAATTGGATACCGCTACCTGCCTCGGCAGGTTTAATTTTTATTGTTGCAACTACAGCTGTGTGTAGTCCTTTGCCAGTGATTACTATCTCTTTAGAGAGTGTTCTCTGCATATTGCTCATAGTTAAATATTTCTGGTGTCAATATTTTTTAAAAAATCTTACATAAAAAAAGTGCACAAATATACATTTTTTTTCTAAATTTGCCAATTAAATGTAGCACAATTCGATAAATAGTGCTATAAAAAAATATTTTAGTAATGGCTACTGCTAACGACAATCGAACAAAAAAACCGCTACGCTTACCCTTTGATAGTAGGAGGGATAAGCGTGGGGACTGGGCTTCGTGGATATATAGGCATCGAATTGGGCTACTAGTGACAGTGGTGGTGTACCTTTCTTTGGCTATTATGTTTGTGACTTATAAGATTGTGGTTCAGCAAGTTCCTGTGCAGAGTGTCGAGATTGAGTTTCAGGAGATGGAGCTTATAGAAGAGGTTGTAGAGCAGGAGGATGAGATACAACAGATTGAGGATTATTATGGAGGAAGGGTGGATAATCGTATCTCTAATGCAGATTCTAAGTTCAATGAGACTCTGCGAGATAGCAAGAATAGCAATGCCAGCGAGATATATGATGAGGCGGAGCGTGTGCAAAGGGAGTTGGCAGAGGGTCAGGAGCGTTTCAGGCGTGAGATGCAGGAGCTTGAGGGGGGAGGTAGGCAGGATAATACAGTGCCTGAAAGCAATGTTAAGTCTAAGGATGGGGATAGAAATCAGGATGCTTTTGTTGGGGGGAATGTGACGGTGTCGTTTAGTTTGGATGGGCGCACAGCCTTGTATCTTGATATTCCGGCATATAAGTGTATGAGTGGGGGGAAGGTTGTTGTCAATATTTCTGTGAATAGGAATGGGTATGTTACATCGGCATCGGTGGAGCGTTCTACTTCCACGTCGGATAATTGTTTGCATAGGGAGGCAGTAGCTTCGGCGAAGGCTAGTACTTTTAATGTGTCGGCAAGTGCGCCAGATTCTCAGAAGGGCAGCATAACTTATGTTTTTGTGGCTCAGTAGTGGGGGGGATAGACCTTTTTATGACTAAAGTTTGTTATAGCTTGTAGTATTACAGACTAAAATGATTAAAGTTTTTTGGTTCTTTTGTTCACAAAAGAACGATGGAATCAGTCCGCTAGAGCAATAGCAAGGCGAATGCCTTGCCTAAAAATCAAAGACAAAAATCTTTCGGTTGTACAACCGAAAG
>JAWXTM010000092.1:0-3825 GCA_044433505.1 Rikenellaceae bacterium | reverse complement strand
CTAATAAAACTTATAACTACTTCGAAAAATGAAAAATAATAAATTCCTAAAATTCACGCTCTTTATCCTACTCTTTGCACTAATGGGGCTTGCTGTTATGCTGCTCTGGAATGCACTTATACCGCAAATAATCGAATGGAGCGCAATAGATTATCTCCAAGCACTCGGACTAATCGTTCTCTCACGCCTATTGTTTGGGGGCTGGGGAGGCTTAAAACATAGGACAAGAAACAACTTCACAGAGAGGAATAATCAACTCAAAGGTATGACAAAAATGCAAAAAAGAGAGTTTATCCTCAAACACTACCAAGACACTAATGGCTGCAACAAAGAGTAAAAAAGGTCGAGTCGAAAGTGTCTACAAAAAATATTACTCCGCACTCAAAGGCTTTATAAACAAGCAAATATCTTCAAACACAGACGAATCCGAAGATATTTTGCACGACCTGTTCTATCGGTTTATAGTGGCAGATGGCGAGGATGAAGCCATCGAAAACGTATCGTCGTGGCTATATCGTGTTGCTCGGAATCAGATAATCGACCGCTCACGCAAACGACGTGAAGAATCAATACCATACCTCAAAAAAAATAGTAATGAGGAATCCCTAGAATTCCCTCTTGCTGAACTGATGAGTCAAAGCAATTATAATATAGAGGACGAAATAATGCGTATGACAATTAGCGAGCAAATTGAGTCTGCCCTGAGCGAACTACCGCCACTGCAACGCAACGCCTATGAACTAAATGAGCTACAAGGCATCTCCTTTAAAGATATAAGTGAGGCGACAGGTATTCCTATTGCAACGTTAATTTCACAGAAACGATATGCGGTTCTCTACCTGCGCAAACGCCTCGAATCGCTCTACAAAGACCTAGAGCATTAAAAAAAGGTGTGGCACTCTGGAAAGTACCACACCTTTTCTATTTAACTCTAGTACTGAACTACTTCGATACATTCTCGCCAACGATGCGAATCATATCCTCGCCACGAAGCGTGCGGTCGATAATAGTGCCGTCAGGAGCAAAAAGAATAAGTGTAGGAATGCCAGTAACACCATAAATAGAGGTTGAATTCTCTGCCGAACGTCCACTGCCATCAAAGATAATTGGCCAAGTCATATCGAACTCCTCAATGCTCCTGAGTGCGCTGTCGTGCTTGTCCCAAACATTCACACCCAAAACAGTGAAATTATCCTTGCCATACCTCTCTTGAACAACCTTCAAATTTGGAATCTCCTCCTTACAAGGTACGCACCAAGATGCCCAAAAATCAACCAACACATACTTGCCCTTGCCTACATAATCCGAAAGCTTCGCATCGGCAGTATCCTCAATATTGCGAACAGTAAAATCAGTGAACATCTTACCTACATCAGTTTTTTCGAGAGTCTCAAGTTGAGTAACCTTATTCTGAATCTTTACATAATCCTTTGCCAATGGATTAATCTTCTTAAAGTTCTCAATCTGCACTAAATCAGCCGTCGTATCACTCTCCAATGTACTAAGCATAAGCATCAAACCAAAAGCATTATCTTTATTGACTTCGAATTCAGCTGCAATTTCACTCTGAACCATAGGGCTATAAACATCTTCCCAATACTTCGACATTTCCTCACGCTTTGCCAACACTTCTTCTGTATTTTCTTTAGGGATTTTTTGAAGTTCAGCCATCATAGCTTTAAATGTAACACTCTTTTCTTCCATTCTATCGTTAAACGCATTGTAGACCTCTGTTAGTGGAGTTCCGTAAGATACGGCACTTTGGAAATCAACATCAATTTTAACAGTATCGCTATCGTTAAAGAAGTAAGTACCATTGATATGATAGGGCTGAACCACATTATTATTAATAGTAAAAGAGAATGCACCACCAGCCATATAAGCCGTGTCGATAGGCGTGCCAGTAAGTTCGCTAACTAGGATAACCTTTTCGCCATCAGGTAGCTTTGGAAATGAGCCTGCAATAATAGTTGTAGAGGACTTTGATGAGCAGGCTGTTGCGACTGCGGCAACTGCAAGCAAAATTAATTGTTTTTTCATAATTGTTTTATAATTTATTAGATAGATAGTATTATCAAAAACCGTTTCAAAGTTAGTAAAAAAAATCAGAAAACAACTTTTTTTTCGCAATAGTATCTAGAGTGGGATTCTAAAAAATCTTGTGCGTTACTACAAACTCACGCAAATGCTGCTCCTTAGCTTTCCACTCTGGGTCGATATTTGTCATCACCGTATAGAACTCACGGCTGTGGGTATGAACCAGAAAATGACACAACTCGTGGAGCGTCACATAATCAACACACTCCCGTGGCATTAAGCCCAAATAAAGGCTCAATGTCACAACGCCCTTAGTATAGAAACATCGCCCCCAAGCCCTGCGCATCCTATAAATCTTGATGCGTGGCATCTCGATATTATACCCTAGTGCCTGCATCGCTGAAATCCAACGCCCCATACTCTCTTGGTAAATCTTGCGGACAGACTTCCTATACCACATACTATAATAGGCATCAAAGTTCTTATGGGTCATTTCGCTAAGGGTGAAATTCATCTCTTGCCCAACAATCTTTACTCCATTACGCTTGCCTGCAACGGTACTTACCCTATAATACTCACCTGAAAAGAGCACTCGCTTAGGCAAAATCCTCCTACGACGCATAAAAAGCAAATCTACATATTTACGTGGCTCTCTCATAACCCTAAACTATGAATATTATCGGGATGTACCCTAACCACATCTGCGCTACGATTCAACCACGTCAACTGACGCTTAGCATAATTACGTGTATGTTGCTTGATTAATTCAATAGCCTGACCACGAGTAGTCTTACCATTAAAATAATCAAAAAACTCGCTATACCCAACACTCTTAAGCGGTGTAAGCTCGGCATACTGCACCAGTCCCCTAACCTCAGCCTCCAAACCCTCTTGAACCATCTGGTCTACTCTCATATTAATGCGACTATAAAGCTCCTCTCTGGGTCTATCAATAATCACTCGTGTGACCTCAAAGGGGCGCACTACCTTGGCTCCACTACGCTGCTGAGAATACTTCTCGCCCGTCACCCTACACACTTCCAACGCTCTGAGCACACGTTGTGGGTTACACCTATCGACCTTATAATAGTAGTCACTATCAAGCCTTCTTAGCTCATAGAGCAAACTTTGGAGTCCATACTCTTTAAGTTGCGCATTGAGCAGCTCACGCACCTTCTCGTCACTTGGCAATGGATCGAGTCCATTAAGCAATGCATCGACATACAACCCCGATCCACCTGCCACAACTGCCACTACCTCATCCGTGCCCTTTCCCACGCTCAACTTTTCGATTAAAGCGAGTGCTTCAGCCTCAAAGCCCCCTGCCGAAAGATGATCCACCACCGAACGATCCTGCATAAAATAGTGCTCTGCCATCTGCCTCTCCTGTGGTGTAGCAACGGCAGTACCAATGCTCATTTCTCTATAGAATTGCCTAGAATCTGCACTAATCACACACACTCCCAGACGCTGGGCAACCTCTGCCGCCACTCTACTCTTCCCCGATGCCGTCGCACCTTGCATAACAACTATTCTAGCCATTCTTTTTTTTGATGTTATAATACTTAATATAAGTGGATTAACCACACATTGACAGTAAAATGTTGAAAAAAAACTACACCTACTATTCGGTAAAGATAAGAAAGTTAACTATATTTGTAGAAATTTTTTATGATTTTTTAGAATCTGTTTAAGTTTTTCTTTTCTAGAAGTGCTAAGAGAGGTGTTGCTTTGATTTTCTCTCTTTGCATTAGGCGCATAGCGGTGCCTATGTAACGCAGTGCAAAG
>JAWXTM010000091.1:0-4624 GCA_044433505.1 Rikenellaceae bacterium | reverse complement strand
CTCTTCTAATAGGTGTTGGTTTCATAGGCAATATCTGCAAGTTTTATAGCACAAAGATACGAAAACTTGCAGATATTTCCAAATATTATACAGGTTATTTTACTGATATTCTGATTGTTAAGTACTTTTTAAGGGACGACTAGATACAGGACAGAAAAAGAGTCGTACCCATAAAGGTGCGACTCTTAAAATATAGCATCACTTACCAAATGACGAATCTTTTATCTCTGGGCTTCTAGCATTGCCGAAGCATAGCGTCTGCCGAACTCCCTTACGCCCTGAGAATTGAAGTGTACATTATCTGTGCGAACACCCAAACCCTCTGAGCTAACAACACGTGCTGTAGGTATCGTCTCTGGCAACAAATCAATAATACCATTCATCGGAGCGCACACTCCATCTGCACTCTCAGGAACTACCTGACCTGCAATAAGCGGCACATCCTGAGCACACAAGTTAAGGTCAACTAACAGGCTATCATACACAGACTTCACATAGTTGCACCATAGGCTATCTCCAGTATTTGTTTCGCCCTGATGCAGGATAATACCCTTGATTGTGCCATCTTTTTGAGCCACACGAGCTACATCTACTAGACGCTGGTAGGGATACCCCCCATAATTTTCAACCTTATTTAAGAACCACGGCTCGTTATATGTTGCCAGATAGTCCTTATAGATAGTCTTGTCGAACATTCGCATATCGCACCCTCCAACGGCTACGGTAACAAGCCCAACCTTTACATTCTCGGGTAGGGAATCAACCATCGTGCGCCCAAAATAATCGCATATCGAAAGCCCTCCATTCTCGTTGCTTTGTGGCGGCAGACCCACTGTCCACTCCCCTAGTATCCTTGTGCTATCTTTCCACTGCATTGTAGGCATCATTAGTAGCCTATCTGAGACTGTTGTGTCTTGCGCCTCTATGTCAGCTGACCCCTCCATATTCGACTGACCGATACAGAGATAGATTTGCAGCTCTTCGTCTTGACTTTGTTGTTGAGTTGGGTTCACTGTGCACGATGTCGCAATAATCGACAATCCAAGCACCGATAATAGAAAGTTTTTCATTATAGATTTGTTTTTATAAAATTTCACATTGCTACTTATGCACAGCACAGAAAGCACTTCATTGCACATAACGACTCACAAATGTACATAATAATATTTTAGGATGCAAGTATATAAAGATGAAAATTATCTACCCTGAATGGTTAATTTTTGTATTTATATTAAGATTGATTGTTATAAAGGGGACTTCTAAAAATTGACCCCACAACAATTTAACAATTAAAAATGGATGTAAAGAAATAGACTTTGATGCCACCAGGGCGATATTTTGGTTGATTTTTCACCTTTTTTTGGTCAAATAGTCCGCTATTAGACCAAAAATGCGGCAAAAACTCACCTTCGAATCTCATCCCAAATTCACCAAATCAATTTTTAGAAGTCCCCTAAAGAATAAAAATCTCATCCTAAAGGCATACAAAACCAAGTCTTAGTTGTCCATTATATTTAATTAATTATTTAGCGGGGTCAGTTTTTAGAAGTCCCTTATGCTTATAGTACCAGATTAAAGAGATAGCCAAGCAGTATTATAAACAGCGTAATTGTGCCGAAGAAAATAGCTATCAACTTCCACGTCATTACTTTTTTAAGTAGGGTAGCCTCGGGGAGTGATAGTCCAACGACTCCCATCATAAAGGCAATGGCTGTTCCAAGCGGAATGCCCTTTGCCACAAAAACTTGAATAATTGGGACTACTCCTGCTGCATTTGCGTACATCGGTACTGCGAGGATTACGGCAAGTGGCACTGCAAACCAGCTATCTGCGGATAATTGCTCTGTAAAAAAGTCCTCTGGAACGTAGCCGTGCATAACCGCTCCAATAGCAATGCCTATTATAACATATATGATTACACCACGAACGATCTTCCACGCATCTTTTATGATTTGTGGTAGTCTTTTTATAAATGGTGTTTTATTCTTATTCCATTGAATTTGTTCTGCGGTTGCATTTACCTGAATCTGTTGAACCCACTGGGATAGATACTTCTCTAATCTTAGTTTGCCCAAAATAAAGCCTCCGATAACCCCCATTAAAATGCCAGAGCCAGCATAAATCAAGGTTGCCTTTAGTCCAAATGTACCGAGGAACATAGCCACGGCAACTTCATTTACCAGTGGTGAGGTGATTAGGTAGGCTAAGGTTACTCCGAGTGGGATGCCACCCTTAACAAACCCAATAAAGAGCGGTATTGAGGAGCAGGAACAGAACGGTGTAATTGCCCCAAAGAGTGCAGCAAAGAGATATTGAAAGCCATAAAGCTTTCGTGTAGTGAGGAAGTTGCGTAGCTTTTCGATAGGCAGGTATGCGTTAACCACACCCATAATTGCACTAATTAGGAATAGCAGTATCACTATCTTAATAGTGTCGTAGAAGAAGAAGTTTACGGCAGCTCCCAAGTGTGAAGTAGCCTCAATCCCAAATATATCATAGACCAACCAATCGGCAAAACTCTGTATCATAACTTTTTTATAAATAAAACATTACACCATAATAGATTCCCACTGCAATAAATAGTAGAGCCACAACAAGCGAGAACCATTTTTGAAACACTTTGATACGATTATAAACCTTACCGACCTCGCCTACGCTATAAGCCAAGACCCACGCCACGATAATAACGGGCAGTGCCGTAGCCATAGCAAAGACCACTGGCATCAAGTAACCAGCCGTAGCGGTTGCAGACATTGGGATAAGCATACCGAAGTAGAAAACTCCACTCGTAGGGCAAAAGGCAAGGGCAAAGAGCACACCTAATATTAGCGCACCAATACTACCACGACCCTTTAGCTTCTCACTACCCGAACCACCAAAACCAAAACTTGGCAACTTCAGCTTATCACCAAAGAGCATATACAGACCGATCAAGATAAGAGCAGGAGAGAGCAACATCTCGCCATACTTTGTTACAGCTTTCTGCACCCCGAATAGCGATGAACCCTCACGTAGAATAGTTATCAATATAACACCCAAAATTGTGTAGGTAACAACTCGCCCTAAGGTATATAACAAGCCATTCCAGAAGATTCTGTTTCTTGACTCTAAATCACGACTAATAAAACCTATTGCAGTGATGTTTGTAGCAAGTGGGCAGGGAGAAACTGCGGTCAGCAAACCCAACAGAAATGCTGTAAATACGGGTGTTGTACTACTATCTAGTAGCGACTGTATCCACTCCATTATTTCAGCATATTTTGGATTGACTCACTTAAGTTTTGTTTAAACTGCTCAGGGTTGTTGCGTGCAAACTGGAAACTCATAGCCGTAAGATTATCGACCTTTCCATCCTTTACAACGATAAGCGAGGAGCTTGCAATTTCGTATTTATCAGCAATTTTCTCACCCTCTGGGGTTGAGAAATCAATAGTTTTTATAACCACTTTGTCGTTGGCTAATTCTTTGACAAATGCTTCAGCCTCTTTGCCAATAGCTATGCAGGTTGCGCAGCGTTGTCTGCCGTGCATATATAGCACCTCTATAGTACCCGATTCAACGGCTATATTTTCTGCCTTACTTTCGCTACTCTTTGCAGCGTTGGTGTTATTGCCACAAGACATAAGCATCATTAGCGCAAATAGCGCAAACAGTCCTCTTTTCATAGTTGCAGGGGTTATTTTGTTAAGATTGCTGTCACTTCGTTTTTTGAGAGCTTTTTGCCAGCCGAAACCACCTTGCCATCAACGACAAGCCCTGGCATAGACATAACATTGTAGTTCATAATCTCCATAAGATCCTCGACTTTCTCAACTGTTGCATCAAGTGCCATCTCTGCTACAACCTCACGTACTGCCTGCTCCAATGCCTTGCATCCTGCACAACCTGTTCCTAATACTTTAATCTCCATTTTCCTTTTGTTTTATAATTGATTTATCATTGTTTGTAGTTCGCAAAACTACGAATACTCTTCTCAAAAAAAATGTCGCTATTTGCAACACTTTTTATCTTTATTCACTGACTCCATTAATGAGGCTATCAACTCTTTAGCCTCGCTCCACGCCTCTTTGTTGATACAATACTTCACCTTTGGGGGCATAATCTCGCCTTGAATCAACCCTGAGTTTTTAAGTTCTGTTAGGTGTTGCGATACGGTAGCCTTAGCGATAGGCAACACCTCGTGAATATCCCCAAAGTAACAACACTCTTGGCTCGCCAAAAAGCGCACGATAGCCACTCGTGCAGGGTGCGCCAACGCCTTGAAATATCGAGCCGTCTGCTCCTCGTTATTTTTATACTCTTTACTCATATTTTATATTTATGTTCGCAAAGCTACGAACAATATTTTTAATCTCCAAATAAATTTCATTTTATATTTCATTCGCATTCATAAGAAGATTTATAGAAATTACCATAATGTGAAAATTAAACCAAACAGAATGCCAACAAACCAACATAAAAACAAGGAACTATACACCTTTTTCTACGGCACTCCGTTCGATTTAATTCAATATTACCTAATTAGTCGAGCCTTAAAAACGAGCAAATCCGATCTCAGTAATCTTACGAGATCGGATTTTTGCAATGATATAGCTAGAAACATTTAGCATATAGCTACAAATAT
>JAWXTM010000090.1:0-4804 GCA_044433505.1 Rikenellaceae bacterium | reverse complement strand
TGGTAGCGTTATCGCTTTGCATCACTGCCGAAATGTTAACGGTCACTTCGTCACCCGAGCCATTTTGCGTTGTCAGTTCGCTCTTCTGACACGACACCGCAGCAATCATCGCCACCAGCATCACTAGAAAAATTCTTTTCATAGGTTTGTTATTTAGGTTTATAGTATTTTGTGTTTGTAATAGTCTTATTATCAATGAGTTAACTCCTCTACACCGGAGGTGTGTAGTTACACGCCGTAAAGTTATGTATTAAAACTTTAATTACCAAATTTTTAGAGTAAAAATGCACGCTTTTTGTTTAGTAACCTAAGTTGCTCACATCCAGAAACTTGTACACAATGGAATATCTCAGGGGGAAATTTTTATATTTTATAGCACCGTGCCCACTGGCACAAATATAGCCCACGGCTAATTATTGCATAATAATCAATAATTAGCCGTGGGCTATAGTAATGTCGTATTAACAGATTCTTATAGTGCAGTCATCTGCTCCAAAAATGCCCCAATAGAAAGCTCCTCCTGACTCGACTGTGCCAAATTCTTAAGAGTTACCGTACCACACTCACGCTCCTTCTCCCCAATAAATACCATATACGGAATAGAATTTGACTCAGCATAATCAAACTGCTTCTTTAACTTATCTGCACTCGGATACAACTCCACCGCAATACCTCGTGAACGAAGCATACTCGCCACTCGAAGCGCACAAAGCTCATCCTCACCACCAAAATTAGTGAACAACACCGTTGTGCAACTATCCAACGAATCAGCAAAAAGCCCTGCACTATTCATTACATCATAAATCCTCTCCGCACCAAAACTAATACCCACACCCGAAGTGTCCTTTAACCCAAAGATGCCCGTAAGGTCGTCGTAACGCCCCCCACCACAAATACTACCCATAGCAATCTCGGTCGCCTGAACCTCGAAAATCGCTCCCGTATAGTAGCTCAATCCACGTGCTAACGAAAGATCCAGTTCAATATCTAACCCCATAGAGAGTGATTCACAGTAGCTTAGTATTGTACGCATCTCCTCGATACCCTCATTCTCCCCAATGATAGACTCAATGGCTGTGAGCTTCTGGTCATTAGTGCCGCTGAGTGCCAAAATAGGTTGCAGCTCATTGATAGCCTCTTGCGAGATTCCACGCTCCAGCAACTCCGCTACCACACCATCATTGCCAATCTTGTCGAGCTTATCTATCGCTACCGCAATATCCACTAGCTTATCGGGATAGCCAATAGCCGAGGCAATGCCTGCAAGAATCTTACGGTTATTAATCTTCATCACCACCGCAATGCCAAGCCTAGAGAAAACAGCCTCTACAATCTGGCACAACTCCACCTCTAGCAGCATTGAGCGTGAACCAACTACGTCCACATCACACTGCACAAACTCACGATACCTGCCCTTTTGAGGTCTATCGGCACGCCATACAGGTGCAATTTGATAGCGTTTAAAGGGGAATGTGATTTCCGAGCGGTGTTGCACAACGTAGCGTGCAAAGGGAACGGTAAGGTCGTAGCGCAGCCCCTTTTCGGCAATATTAGTGACTCTTCTTACGCCATCCATATCAAGGTTTTTAGCGTAATCTCCGCTATTTAATATCTTGAATAGCAGTCTGTCACCCTCTTCGCCATACTTACCCATAAGCGAGGAAAGATTCTCCATCGCAGGGGTTTCGATAGCACTGAAGCCCCAGAGTTCAAAAACTTCACGAATTGTGTTAAATATATAGTTGCGACGACGCACCTGTGCAGGTGAAAAGTCACGAGTGCCTTTAGGAATTGACGGTTTCTGTGCCATAATATTAAAAAATCTAGTTATTAAAATAATGTGGTGCAAATGTAATCAAAAAATATTGATTTCCCATACTTATATTATATAAAAGAATGTGGGAATGCGGTTATATTGTTGATTCTGAGCATACTAATATATATGCATTATGTAGGTGTAGATATTGCCCACTAACAACTAAAAAGCTGAAAAAATCGCTAGCAACTGAGTTTCGAAGTAAAAAATATTACAAATTTGCGAAAAAAAATATTTTTTTTATTGAAAATTACAAAAAAAAATGTACTTTTGCAATTATTAAGATAAAAATAATTACAAAATAAGAAATGTCAAACAATCTATTCTCAACCGAAGTTGGCGCAAAGGTCAGCGGCGTGGTATTAAAATCTCATTTGTTAAAACGACAAATCATTAGTTGCCTTTCGAGCGAGCCTCTAATGACTGTTGCGGAATTGTCCTCAAGGCTTAATGTAAGTACCCCTACAATTACTAAGCTAATTGCTGAACTTACAAAGGATAAGTACATTAAGGATATGGGCAAGATTGAAACCGCTGGCGGTAGACGCCCTGCTTCGTATGCGCTGTGCGATGAGGCTGGGTACTTCCTAGGCATTGAAGTGGCTAACGGAAATGTGCGCTTTGCTCTGAGCAATATGAATTGTAATATCGTTAAGTATGCTATCCGTGAGGATGCCTACGCTATGACCTCGAACGAAACAGTCGATATTATTGCTAAATGCATAGAAGAGGAAATTGAAAGCTTTGGCGTTGATAAGGCTAAAATCTTGGGGCAAGGTATCGCTGTGCGAGGACGTGTGAACTCGCTTGCAGGGTATAGCTACAACTTCCTCAATATCGGCAATACACCACTCTCGGAGGTAATGACTCAAAAGACTGGTATCCGTACTATCGTTGAAAATGACACTCGCTCGGTTGCCTTTGCGGACTATATCGTGAATGGCGAGAATAGAGAAGAAAATAGACTATTTATATATGCAGACAAGGGTATCGGTGTCGGTATTATTATTGATGGCAAGCTTTATTATGGTAAGTCAGGCTTTTCGGGTGAGTTTGGACACATCCCAGTCTTTGATAACCAGATTATCTGCCACTGTGGCAAAAAAGGATGTCTTGAGACTGAGGCATCGGGTACTGCGCTCGAAAATATGTTGCAACGCTCTGTTAAAGAGGGACGCTCGTCTATCCTGAGCGAAAAAATCGAAAATCACGAAAGAGTTGATTTTAACGAGATTATTGATGCTGCACTCAACGAAGATGTTTTGAGTATCGAGCTAGTTGGTGCTATTGGCGAAAAGCTTGGTCGTGGTATCGGTATTCTTATGAACCTGTTTAACCCTACTACTGTTATTGTTGGTGGAGGGCTATCTCGTGCGGGAGACTACTTGTTGCTACCTATTCGTACAGCATTGTCACGCTACTCGCTATCGCTTGTAAACAACGATTCGCAACTTAGGCTTGCATCGTTGGATATTAATGGAGGCGTTGTTGGTGCGGCACTTTTGACTCGCCACCACATCCTCTGTGAGGAATTTTAGGGAGAGTAAAAAACTTTCAAAAACAGACCCTAGATGATTATAAGTAAAAAGGGTTTATATATCGTTATGTTGGTCGCTATGCTCCTTGTGGGGTGTAGGGATCAATATTTCTATGAAGACAGTGAAGTTGCCATATGGGATATGGCACCAGTGGAGTTAAATATCTATGTTGTAGACTCTACGGGAGTTGACCTATTAAACCCTGATGCCTTAGAGTCTATTGCTCTGGATAGCATAGTAATAGAGTATAATGAGCAGAAGTATCACCTTAGCACGGAACTGTCTCCAACGCTTTATAGGTCTAGTGAGGCAATCTTTATGGGGCTAAACCTAAAGTTTAGCAACACTCGTTACTATATGAGTCTTGGGGAGTTTGCTTCGGACTGTAGTTTCGATGGAGAGTTTACCATAACCTTTGGGAATCGAAGTCCTCAGCACTATTGTTTCTACTATTATCTGAAAGATGAGGATGGCGAACATAAGTACGTATTGCGTTATTATGATGCCAATGAGAATAAGTTTGTTGGCGAGGGTGAGCTACGGCTAGTCTTATAACTTGTTTTGAGTTAGAACTCCCCAACACTACAAACAGAAAAGAGCATCACCTTTCGTCTTCGAAGATGATGCTCGCAAAAGTTTGATTTGGGAAAGTTTAGTGTGGGCGTATCGTACCTTCATACACGACTGCTGCCGAGAAATCGGGGGTGATTGTCATATAAGCTGTACCAGTTGAGATATTGACACTGATATGAATACTGAGGTTAATCGCCTGACTATCAAGTGGTGCATTAAAGCTATTGCTCGACACATTTTTGAGTTGTGCTGTGATTATATATTGCATAGGCTTTGATGTTGTCTTGACATCATAGTTCTCGTAGGGTGTCAACTGTGAATCAAACACAAGCTTTTGTTCGTTTTGCAACTCGAATGGCAGGATAATGTCGAGATCATTTGGGTAGAATGATAAGTAGTACTGAGTTGAAGATGTGAATAGCTCAACAGGGTTTTGATAGGGAAGTGTATAGCTATCAGGATAAAAACAGAACGATTGTTCGGCAAGTGCGGCCTTCATCAGTCCGATTGCTTGGGCTTGATTTGCCTCTCTTTTAGCTTTACGTTCGGCAGTTGTTTTGGAGCCAGAGTCCTCTGCATTAGAGGCACTCACTAGTGGGAGTGCAGCACAGAAGAGCAGTAGAGCAAGTGCAAGGATACCTTTTTTCATTTTTTTGGTAAGTTTTTGAATGTGGATTAAAGTTTTAGTTGTATTTGTGGAATATTCAAAAACCGTGCCTATGTTGATTCTATTGAATGGGGGGGCAAAGACCCTTTTATTATTTAGTCGAGCCTTAAAAACGAGCAAATCCGATCTCAGTAATCTTACGAGATCGGATTTTTGCAATGATATAGCTAGAAACATTTAGCATATAGCTACAAATGTATAGCCACAAAA
>JAWXTM010000089.1:0-4999 GCA_044433505.1 Rikenellaceae bacterium | reverse complement strand
CATCACTATCACTGAGAAAGACTAATGAGAGCCTCTGTGACAAGCTCTCATATAGGCTTTTAGCTTATAGGGGACTTCTAAAAATTGACCCCACTGAAATTTAACTAATAAATATGGATGTTTTAAAGATAGTTTTGATGCCTTTGGGTGATATTTTGGTTGATTTTTCACCTTTTTTCACTCGAATAGCGTGGCTATTAGAGTGAAAATGCGGCAAAAACTCACCTTCGAATCTCATCCCAAATCCACCAAATCAATTTTTAGAAGTCCCCTACTGTAAAACAAGCTAAAACTTTACTACACAGCAAGAAATATCATCCTTTGGGTAATACATATCATTCTCCAAAGCACGCTCTACAACCCTTGCCGAGAGTTCCCCACTCGACAACCCCTCATCAACACCCCTATGCGAGATAATATCCCCCACATAGTTAGATAGCGCAACCGTGCCCCACCCCCGTGGAGTCTTGTCACGCCCCAACCCACTCTGAGTAACACCATCGCTGACAACCACAATCCGATCCCCACGCTTCATCTCAACCTCTGCCACCATAAAATCACGCCCCTTTGCACTCGCCATACCCCACTGAGCGGTCAATGGCTCAGTCCCCCTGAAGAGAAGTGTTGAGGGTGAATCATACTCCACAATGGTAGCAACACCACTACTCTTACAATAATCAATAAGCGTGAAGGTAGCATACGCCACCCCACGCTGTGGACATATCGGAAGTCTTCTGGAAATGGAATGCATCAAATCATCTAGCGACCCTACGCCATTCCACTCACTCATAACAATCTCACAGGTCATCTCACTCAGGGTATTGGCACGATTACCGTGCCCCAGCCCATCGCTTGCCACCATTAGGATATGCCCTCGGTTATCTTCACGCAGGAAGCTATCACCACAGAGCGACTCCCCATAGCAATTAACACTATGAAAATCAATATCTAACTCCCTAAAGCTCATAACCAAAGCTACGTAACTTATTAGGATTACTTCGCCAATTTTCGTCAACCTTTACAAAGACCTGCATAAAGACTTTCTTGCCAAGGAAGACTTCCAAATCTTTACGAGCCTCGGTGCTAACTTTCTTGAGCATAGAGCCTCCCTTGCCAATAATAATACCCTTTTGCGAGGCACGCTCTACCAATATCACAGCAGCAATGCTATCCATCGTAGGGCTTTCCTTATACTCCTCGATTACCACCTCACAGGCATAGGGAATCTCTTTATCATAGTTCTCCAAGATTTTTTCACGGATAATCTCGCTAGTAAAATACCTTAGCGACCTATCTGTTAGAGTATCCTTATCGAAATACGCCTCACCCTCGGGCAGCATCTCTTTGATTTGCGCCAAGAGCTGCTCTACACCAAAGCCAACCTTAGCGGAAAGTGGCAGAATCTTAGCCTCTGGCAACAACTCCCTCCACCTTTCGACCATTGGTGATAATTTCTCTATATCGCTAATATCAATCTTGTTGATTATCAATATGGTAGGCGTTCCACTTAGTCGAACTTTTTCGATAAAGTCAAGGTTTTTATCAATCTTTTCGACAGTATCTGTAACATAGAGCAGCACATCGGCATCGCTCAGGGCACTCACGCTATAGGACAGCATAGACTCTTGGAGCTTATATGCTGGTTTCACGACCCCTGGGGTATCGGAATAGACTATCTGAAAATCCTCACCCGACACAATACCCATAATGCGGTGGCGGGTGGTCTGTGACTTACTAGTAATAATACTAAGCCTTTCGCCCACCAGCGCATTCATCAATGTTGATTTACCCACGTTGGGATTCCCAACAATATTTACAAAACCACTCTTGTGCATACTATTTCGCAAACTCTTGGTAGAAGTAAGGAATAGTTTCGATACCTTTGTAGAAGCACTCTAGTGAATAATTTTCGTTAGGCGAGTGAATAGCATCGCTATCTAGACCAAAGCCCATAAGGATTGATTTAATGCCAAGTACCCTCTCGAAAGTCGAGATAATTGGAATACTACCACCGCTATAGAATGGCAATGGACGCTTACCAAAGGTCTTTTCGATAGCCACTGCTGCCGCTTCGTACGCCTTTGTGTCGGTTGGTGACATATAAGGGATACCACCGTGCATAGCCTTTACCTTAACTTTTACTGACTCAGGGGCAACCTTTTCGAAGTGTTTTACGAGCAGTTCGGTGATACGGTTATTATCTTGCCCTGCCACCAAGCGGGTAGAGATTTTAGCGGTAGCAACGCTTGGGATAACGGTCTTAGCACCTTCGCCAATATACCCTCCCCAGATGCCACACACATCGAATGTTGGGCGGATACCCTTACGCTCCATAGTTGAGTAGCCTGCCTCACCTTGGGTAGCTGCAATATCAATAGATTTTTTGAACTCCTCGTCACTGAATGGAGCCTTTGCAATCTCTGCACGTTCCTCTTTCGAGAAGTCGTAGATTCCATCATAAAAGCCCTCTACGGTCACTCTACCGTCAGAGTCAATAGTCTTTGCAATCATATCACAAAGCACATTGATAGGGTTAGCCACAGCACCACCATAAAGCCCACTGTGTAGGTCACGATTAGGGCCCGTTACCTCAACTTCAACATAAGCCAAGCCTCTTAGTCCACAAGTAATAGAAGGAGTATCGAGTCCCAATAGCGAGGTATCAGAGACCAAAATAACATCAGCTTTAAGCAAATCTTTATACTCAGCGCACCATTTAGTAAGGTTACCAGAGCCAATTTCCTCTTCACCCTCCAACATAAACTTCACGTTACAAGGCAGTTCACCACTCTCTACCATTGCCTCGAAAGCCGCCACGTGCATAAAGGCTTGCCCCTTATCGTCATCAGCACCACGTCCCCAAATCTTACCATCTCTAATTTCTGGTTCGAAAGGAGGAGTTGTCCATAGCTCTAGTGGATCGACTGGCATAACGTCGTAGTGACCATAAACCAATACGGTTGGTTTTTCGGGGTCAATAATCTTTTCGGCATAGACAATCGAAGGCCCTGCTGTTGGATATATCTCTGCTTTATCAACGCCTGCTTTTTCTAAGCGAGCTTTCAACCATTCAGCAGTGCGGGTCATATCCCCAGCGTGTGCCGAGATAGAAGATATTGAAGGAATTCTTAGAACTTCGAATAGTTCATCCAGATACTGCTCTTTTTTAGAGGCAATGATTTCTTGTGTCTTTTTCATATTTTTATGGAATTAGGGGGACTTCTAAAAATTGACCCCATATTAATTTGTCTAGTAATTTAGAGCAAAGATAATAAAAATAAAGTATCTTTGCAATCTCAAACAAAAAAACAAACAAAAACACAAATGAGGAAAAAGAAACAAAAATACCCACTGCTCGAAAATCTTACCATAACAGATATTGCTGCCGAAGGAAAGGCACTTGGCAGGGTCGACGATAAGGTAGTATTTGTTAGTGGCGCAGTTGTTGGCGACATTGTAAACGTACAGGTTAGCAGCTCTAGGCGTAGCTATATGGAGGGCTATATCACTGAGTTTATCGAATACTCACCCCTTAGAGTAGAACCATTCTGCCAGTACTTTGGCGAGTGTGGCGGATGCAAATGGCAGATGCTACCCTACGCTGAACAGATTAAATTCAAAGAGCAACAGGTCATCGACCAACTCACTAGACTCAGCGACGGCACTCCTATTCCTGCCGTTAATCCAATACTTGGCAGCGAAAATACTATACACTATCGTAATAAACTCGAATTTACATTCTCCTCACGCCGCTGGGTTACCAAGGCAGAGGTGGCGGCAGGTGCTGAGCTTAAGAGCGGTGGCGGACTGGGTTTCCATATTCCACGTATGTTTGATAAGGTGATTGATATTGAAAAGTGTTACCTGCAAAGCGAACTAAGCTGCGAGATTCGTAATGCAGTGCGTGACTTTACCCTTGGCAAAGAGGGTTTTGAGTACTATGACCTACGCACGCACGAAGGTATTATGCGTAACCTGCTGGTTAGGACTGCATCGACTGGTGAGCTAATGGTAATCGTTGTATTTGCTAAGGATTTTGAGGCGGAGCGCATTACTCTACTCGAATTCCTCAAGGAACGCTTCCCACAAATCACCTCGCTGTGCTATATAATCAATGAAAAATTAAACGACTCGATTGCCGACCAAACGCCGCATTGCTACAATGGCACGCCATATATTATGGAACAGATGGAGGGTCTGCGCTTTAGGGTAAATCCAAAGTCGTTCTACCAGACTAACTCAGCTCAGGCGTATGTGCTCTATTCGCATACTCGCAGAATGGCGGCACTCACTGGCTCAGAGGTTGTCTATGACCTTTACACAGGGGCTGGTACTATTGCCAACTTTGTGGCACGTGGAGCAAGCAAGGTTGTGGGTGTTGAGTACGTTGAGGAGGCTATTGCGGATGCTAAGGTAAACTCTGAGCTAAATGGTATTAAAAATACGGTTTTCTATGCAGGGGATATGAAGGATGTGCTCACCGATAGTTTTGTAGCGGAGAATGGTAAGCCAGATGTGATGATAGTCGATCCTCCACGAGCAGGTATGCACACCTCGGTGGTCGAAGTTATTTTGAATGCCGAGCCAGAGCGCATTGTCTATGTGAGTTGCAATCCAGCGACTCAGGCACGAGATATTGGTCTGCTTAGCGTAAAGTACACAGTTACAGAGGTGCAGCCCGTGGATATGTTCCCACATACGGCGCACGTTGAAAATATTGCACTACTAGAGCTAAAAAAATAATTTCTCGTATAGAGAGCTATTCTTAAGCACATTAGCTCCACCACCAAATATTTTTTATAAATTTTATTTGGTGGTGGAGTTTTTTTTGCTTACCTTTGTACTCAGCGGGGTAGAGCAGTTGGTAGCTCGTCAGGCTCATAACCTGAAGGCCGGAGGTTCGAGTCCTTCCTCCGCTACTAGTCAAGAGCCTTTCTTCAAATTATTGGAGAAAGGCTTTTTTGTTGTTTTGGTTTAGAAGCAATGGGGGGGGGGGGGG
>JAWXTM010000088.1:0-5273 GCA_044433505.1 Rikenellaceae bacterium | reverse complement strand
GTTTTTTGGTTCTTTTGTTCACAAAAGAACGATGGTATCAGTCCGCTAGAGCAATAGCAAGGCGGATGCCTTGCCTAAAAATCAAAGACAAAAATCTTTCGGTTGCACAACCGAAAGCTAGCGCAGGCAAGTTGTACGGGTCATTGCTTTAGTTTGAGCTTGTATTATTACAAACTTTCTTGACTTAGTTTATTCTACCCTACAATTTTTAGACGTCTCTGCATTCTAAATGGCGAAACTCAATATATCAACTCCTATAGTTGGCGTACTTATGAGCCAGTGATTGCTTCCCAGCAACAGCCCTAACTGGCATACTATTGCAGGAATTAACAGCCACTACCCTCTCTGCCTTAATGTACAAAAAAGCAAAATAAACGTACTAAACATTCTAATCTTAATATTTTTTATTAATCACACCACTCAAAAAAAACGAAAAATCCTTTGTTTTTATTTAATTTTATCATTAAATTTGTGGAGGTGGAGTGCTGAAATAACTGTGTGTGAAGCTACAAAAAACCATTCTATAAATCTATTAAACAACATTATTATGAATCTATTATTAATTGGAGGTCTTGGCACTTCAGAACTTATTGTAATTGCTGTTATTATACTTATTCTCTTTGGGGGAAGCAAGCTACCAGGTCTTATGCGTGGTGCTGGCAAAGGTATCCGTGAGTTTAAAGATGCTATGAATGGCGACAAAGAGGACGCTAAATCAAACGTCGTAGATGCTGAGGAGGTTAAAGACTCTGACTCAAAAAAATAACCCCCATTCCTTAGCATCATAAAATTCCACTATGAGTGATGAATTAGAGAAACAATCGTCCGTGAGTGATGACTCGCAGATGAGTGTGGCGGAGCATATCAATGAGCTTCGTCGTCGTTTGACACGCACTGTGATTCTGCTTGCAGTTGGGTTTATTGTGGCATTTATCTTTAAGGATTTTCTCACGGGGATTCTCTTTGGGCCCTCTAACCCAGAGTTCCTATCAAATAGAGCCTTTGCGTGGCTCGCCGACCAAACGGGTGTCGATATGCTCCGCATCAATCAATCTAACCCTGAGCTAATCAACACACAAATGGCAGGACAATTTAAGTTACACCTTAAACTCTCCTTTGTGGCATCACTTGTGGTGACCATACCCTTTGCGCTATGGCAACTTTGGCTCTTTGTGCGCCCTGCCCTCACGCAAAAGGTGATTCGACACTGCCGTTCATTGGTCTTCGAGGTTTCGCTATGGTTCTTTGTAGGGCTACTCTTCGGCTACTTTATAGTAGCACCCCTGGCAAACAACTTCCTATCGAACTATGTCCTAAGTACAGAAATTAACAATATGATAGATGTCAACTCATACCTATCCATAGTGCTCGGTGTTTCGATGGCTTGTGCACTCACCTTTCAACTACCACTACTCATAAAGCTACTTGCCACTATTGGTATCGTATCATCAAAACTACTCAGGAAGTATCGCAAGATAGCCTTCACTGTTATTCTTATTCTCTCGGCAGTAATTACTCCGCCAGATGTCTTTTCGCAGATACTGGTCGGTGCACCACTCTATATATTATATGAGTATGGCATAGTCATTACCCGACGCATAGAACACAAGCGAGCTGCTCGACAACAACACAATTAACTAACTTTATAAATCACTAAAAACAATGAACAGACGAGATTTCTTACAACGAAGTGCTGCCCTGACAGTAGGCGCAGTTGTTGGCAGCTCGATTATTGCCTCAACTCTTGGGCTAAAGAGTTGCGCAAAGGTCGAAGATGCCAAGGGAAAAATTATTGGTCTGCAACTCTACTCCCTAAGGGAAGCATTTAATGAGGATGTTCCAGGAACGCTCAAAAAAATTGCCAATATGGGATACAAGAGTTTGGAGGCTGCCAGCTACAAAGATGGCAAGATCTATGGCTATGAGCCAAAAGAGTTTAAACGTATGGTCGAGGAGTTGGGTATGGAGGTTACTAGTGGACACGCGGGCAGAGCCTATGAAGCGGACAAGGAAGAAGAGATTATGCAGTGGTGGGATGAAGCCTTCGATGCTCATAAGGCCGCTGGGTGTAAATACATCATTATGCCGTGGATTAAACCTGGCGATACTCTAGAGGATATTAAAGAGTGTAGCGACTACTTTAACCGTGTTGCCAAGGCTGCCAAGGCTAAAGGGCTACAGTTTGGCTTCCACAACCACGCCGCTGAGTTTGAACAACGAGACGGACAAGTGATTATGGACTACTTTATCGAAAATGCTGTACCTGAGATGAAGTTCCAGCTTGATGTCTATTGGGCAAATGTAGGGGGAGTTAACCCTGCTGACTATATCAGAAAGTACGGTAAAAAAATCGCACTGCTACACATCAAAGATGATAGCATTATTGGAGATAGCGGTAAGCTAGACTTCGAGAGTATCTTTAATGCCGCCTATGAGGTTGGCATAGAGGGTTATTATGTTGAGGTAGAGAAATACTTCCCAGTTCCTGCTGAAGAGTGTGTTCAAAAGAGTTTCGATTTCTTGGAGGTCGCTCCGTACGTTAAATAAAAAACCACAAAAAAATGTCACAAAAGAAAATATCAAGAGCTAAATTTTTAGCAGGTGGAGCTGCTGGTCTTGCTGCAATGACCGTTGTTCCTTCAAAGGTAATGGGTAGCGTGTTGGGTCATACCGCACCTTCGGATAAATTAAATATTGTAGGAGTTGGTGTAGGAGGGCGTGGCTCTGCTGTACTAAAGGAGATGGGTGATATGGTCAATGTAGTAGGGCTTTGCGACGTTGACTGGAAGTACTCTAAGACCACCTTTGACAGATACCCAGAGGCTAAGCTATACAAAGATTACAGAAAGATGTACTCTGAGATGTCAAATGATTTTGATGCCGTACTGTGCGCAACATCAGACCACACTCACGCCCTTGTATCCTCAGATGCAATGACTCTAGGCAAACACGTCTTCTGCGAAAAACCACTAACCCACACTGTCTACGAATCACGCCTACTCACCAAACTTGCTGCGCACCACGGTGTTGCAACTCAAATGGGTAACCAAGGTGCTTCGGGCGAAGGGGTTAAAAAGATCTGCGACTGGATCTGGAATGGCGAAATTGGCGAAGTTACAAAGATTGAAGCCTTTACCGACCGCCCTATATGGCCTCAAGGACTTATGCGCCCAGAAAAAGAAGAACGTGTACCAAAGACCCTTGACTGGGATTTGTTTATCGGTTCTGCACCAATGCGCCCTTACAACTCACTCTATACTCCGTGGAACTGGCGTGGATGGTGGGACTTCGGTACTGGTGCTCTTGGCGATATGGCGTGCCATATTCTGCACCCAGTCTTCAAGTCAATGAAACTAGGGTATGCTAGCTCGGTTCAGGGTAGCTCTACTCCACTGCTTACTGAATGCGCTCCAAATGCTCAAATGGTAACGTTCCGCTTCCCTGCTCGTGAGAATATGCCTAAAGTCGCTATGCCAGCTCTAGAGGTAGTGTGGTACGACGGAGGACTAATGCCTCAACGCCCAGCTGGACTCCCAGCAGGCAAAGAGCTTAACGACTCTGGTGGAGCTGTAATATTCCACGGCACTAAAGATACACTGATTTGCGGTTGCTATGGGGTGAACCCTTACCTACTATCTGGTCGTGAGCCAAAAGCTCCATCTGTGCACCCTACTGTGGAATTGAGCCACGCTCAAGACTTTGTGCGTGCTGCTAAAGAAAATAAAAATAGTAGAGTGAAATGTGCTTCTGACTTTAGCGAGGCTGGGCCTTTTAACGAAATGGTTGTGATGGGTGTGCTTGGTGTTAGACTCCAGAACCTCCACCGTGAGCTACTGTGGGATGGCGAAAATATGCGCTTTACCAATATCTCGCCAGAGGATGAAATTAGAATTATGATTGAGGATGGTTTCAGCATTAAGGATGGTCACCCTACCTTTAATAAACGCTACACCGACCCTATTAATGCCGAACAATTTGCAGCCGATATGATTAAACACACCTATCAAAACGGCTGGAAACTAGTAGATATGCCTAAAGGGGACTTCTAAAAACTGACCCCCTTTAAAATTTTAAATTAAATAATGAACAACTAAAAGTAAGGTTTTATATGCCTTTGGGCGATATTTTTATTCTTTTTTCACCTTTTTATGGTCACATAGCCCGCTATGCTCCCATAAAGGCGGCAAAAAAATAATTAAAAATCTCATACCAAAATCATATAAATCAGTTTTTAGAAGTCCCCTTAGTAATTAAAAACAAAAGAACCACAATGAAAAAAATAATATTTTGCACTATGTCAGCACTATTAATGGCAGGTTGCTGCGATGCACCTAAAGAAAAAACACTTGCAGAGGGAGAAGAAATCTGCCCAACTTGTAACGGTACAGGAGCTATAAAAAGCGTTGTGCCTGTTGAGTCAGAGGGCGAGTGGATCTCAATCTTTGATGGCGAAACATTCAACGGTTGGAGAGGCTACAATAGAGAGGATGTACCTAGCCGCTGGGTAATCGAGGATGGAGCAATTAAGTTTAATGGCTCTGGCGGTGGCGAGGCTCAAGAACTTGATGGCGGAGATATTATCTTCGGCGAAAAGTTCGGTAACTTTGAGCTAGAGATGGAGTGGAAAGCTTCGAAGGCTGCAAACTCGGGTATTTTCTACCTTGCTCAAGAAATCCCTGACCAACCAATCTATATCTCTGCTCCTGAGTACCAAGTACTAGACAATGCTAACCACCCAGATGCACGCCTTGGTGTTGATGGCAACCGTATGTCTGGCTCGCTGTACGATATGATTCCAGCTAAACCACAAAACCAAAAACCTTATGGTGAATGGAATAAGGCTAAAATCTTGGTCTTTAAGGGTACTGTAATCCATTATCAAAATGATGTGCCAGTGGTTGAGTATCACCTATGGACTCCACAGTGGACAGAGCTTATCGACAACTCTAAGTTTAGCAAAGAGGCGTGGCCAATGGCTTATGATTTGTTAGTTAATTGTGGTGGAGAGCAACGAGAGGGTTATATTGGTCTTCAAGACCACGGTGATGACGTGTGGTTCCGCAACATTAGGGTTAAGAGGCTCGATATAGAATAAGCATCTTAAGTACAAAAAAAAGAGGTAATAGCGTAAATGTTATTGCCTCTTTTTTTTGTACGCTGAATTCAACCTGCAAATGCAACTGAATTGAGGTCAAGAAACTATAGGGACATAAGAAAAGGCGAAACAAATCGGAGCCAGGCTCAAATTTATTCCGCCTAAGCGATAAAATTTT
>JAWXTM010000087.1:416-5434 GCA_044433505.1 Rikenellaceae bacterium | reverse complement strand
CATAACGAGCGGTATCAACTTCTCTGGAAATTGATAAGGTCCATAATTATTCGAACAATTAGTAATCACGGTTGGCATACCATACGTATCGTGAAAGGCTCTAACAAAATGGTCGGAGCTAGCCTTCGAAGCTGAGTATGGACTATGTGGGTCGTAGGGAGTATCTTCTGTAAAGAAACCGCCATCAATGGGCAGCGAACCATAGACCTCGTCAGTGGAGATATGGTAGAATTTCTTACCCTCATACCCCGATTCAGTGCCTTCCCAATAGAGGCGTGCAGCCTGCAACAGACTCAACGTACCCATCACATTAGTCTGCGCAAAGGAAAAGGGATCCTTAATACTCCTATCGACGTGACTCTCGGCAGCAAGGTGGATAACCCCCTCTACGCTAAACTCTTTCATCAAAGCACACATTGCCTCAAAATCGCAAATATCGAGTCGCCTAAAGCTATAATTCTCACATTGCTCAATATCACAGAGGTTACTTAGGTTACCTGCATAGGTCAACTTATCGACATTAATAATATGATACTCAGGGTATTTCTTTACAAATAACCTAACGACGTGGCTACCAATAAACCCTGCCCCACCAGTAATAATAATACTTTTTTTCATCTATCTCTCAATTAATTTCAGTAGGTACTCCCCATATTGATTTTTAGCCATAGGCAGGGCAAGTTCCCTCATTTTAGTGGCATCAATCCACCCATTACGATATGCAATACCCTCAAGGCAAGCAACCTTCAGCCCTTGGCGTTTTTCGATAACCTCGATAAATGTAGAAGCCTCGCTCAGAGAATCGTGCGTGCCAGTATCCAACCACGCAAAACCACGGCTAAGGGTCTGTACTTTGAGTTCGTCAGATTCCAGAAAAGCCTGATTAACAGTAGTTATCTCATACTCCCCACGTGCCGAGGGTTCTATATTATGCGCAATATCGACCACTTTATTTGGATAGAAATAGAGCCCAACCACAGCATAGTCTGACTTTGGATTTTGCGGTTTCTCTTCGATAGATATAGCCTTAGCATTGCTATCAAACTCCACTACACCATACCTTTGGGGGTCGCTGACGTGGTAGCCAAAGAGAGTTGCCCTACCCTCTTGGGCATCCTTTACCGCTTGGGACAGCATTGCCGAAAAACCCCTGCCATAAAAGATATTATCGCCAAGCACCAAGCACACTGTATCATCGCCCACAAACTCCTTACCAATGGTAAATGCCTGAGCAAGCCCATCTGGCGAGGGTTGCTGCTTGTAGGTGAAGCACACCCCATAGTTCGAGCCATCGCCCAAGAGTCGCTTAAAACTCGGCAGGTCATCGGGCGTAGAGATAATAAGTATCTCACGAATACCAGCGAGCATAAGCACCGAGATTGGGTAGTATATCATAGGTTTATCATAAATTGGCAGCAGTTGTTTACTAACCCCTTTAGTGATTGGGTAGAGTCGAGTTCCACTCCCCCCAGCAAGTACTATTCCTTTCATTATATCAATTATTTATTAGTTATCTGTATTATTTTAAAGAAACCAGCTAAGAATGCCATCCCCAACACTGTGAAAAGTACCGCAGGAGCAGAAGCTCGCACTGGCAATAATGGAGGCTCTATAACAGTGGTAACAAGTCGCTTATCCTGCACCTTGAGTTTATTACTTTCGACTTCGAGAGCCAATTGTGAGTAGATCTGAAAAGCTAAGTCACGTTCATTTTTAAGTCGTTCAATCTGGACTTTAGCACTCTTGGAAATCAGATTTTGGTTTCTGTCTAATGCCTTAGCGTATTGCTCATCGGCAATGTAGTACTCTGCCTTTGCATCGCTGAGCAGTTGTATGTTTGATTGCAGAGTTGCACGTTCCTTGGCAGTATAATAACTGTTCATATATTTCTGGAGCATTGTAAGCATAGTATCAAGCACTTCCTTTGCAACCAAAGGGTCTTGGAAAGTAGTAGAGATAGAGTATATCCTAGTCTTATCGTCTTGAGAGATTTCTATAGCATCATTGAGTGACTCCACAAATTTTTGCTGGAGTTTAGGCGAGTCCTCAAATGGTCGAACATCATCGCTAGAGAAAATCCCAATCACCGTACTTGGCAACTGAAGAATATAGCTCCACCACGCTTGTTTTTGATTATCAAGCAGGTATGAGTATAGTGGTATGCTGTTTTGCACCTCAAGATATGCCAATTCCATCAAAAAAGGGGTACTGCGAACAACGTCAGTATAGATAGTTGAATTTATGCCCGACAGCTCTCCTGAATCGTTTACGCCCATAAGTGAAGCTACCATATTCATTGAACCGCTGAGACTTTGAGATCTATCTTCTGGTGCCAGCGTTGCATTCGAGGTGTATTTTGTTGGGATGGATATGGCTACGACAATTCCGAACAGAGCACCTAGCGCACTCCATTTCAATATCTTACAACGCCTAAGCCATAAGATTTTTGCAAGTTTTCTCAAGTCAAGTTGATTTTGAGTCATAGTGATTACAAAGTTATAAAAAATAATGGTTAATTTTTCTTCTGGAGGAATTTTTTAATGATAGCAGCTAGTTCGGTGCGTTGGTTGAGTTGTCGGTAGCAGTAAATAATTGTAAGGATTAGGATAGCTATTCCAGCGGTCAGTGTAAGAGCGTAGGAGTTGGAGGTTTGCGCTATAGTAAATAGGGACAGAGTAGTGGCAAAAAGGATACAAAAGAGCTTAAGAAATGGTCTAGATAGTGTAAATGCGTAGCGAGTATGAACAACCTTAAGCGTGATAAACAAGTACAGGGCATAGCTCATAAACATAGCGATGCCAAGCCCTTCGAGTCCAAATAGAATAAATCCAAGAGTAGAGAATCCTAGATTAAGCAGGCTACCAGCAATACCTTCAAGCAGCAAAAAGGTAGTGCGGTCACCCTTGGCAAAGGCAATGTAACTTAGTGTAAAGGAAGCAGCTTTGAGCAAGAGTGCGAGAGCCATCCAGCGCAGAGTAGGAACAGCTGGCAGAAACTCTGAGGACATAAGCAGGCTAATAAGTAGCGGTGCAGCAGCGAGTATAATTAGGATTAGTGGGGTAATGAGTAGCAGTATAATTTCACCTTGTTGGTTAACAATCGAACGAACGGAGTTATTGTTACTAGAAATTGCAGAGAGCCGAGGGAGGTAGTCAGCGATAAGGGCAGTAAAGATGATACTGGAGTATTGTGTGGTTATTGAGGTGGCAGCTTGGAATAGTCCGACATCGCTGAGCGAGCCAGCGTAGCGTAGGAATAGGTTAAGGGTGTATGTTGTGAGGGTAGCGAGTATGGTTGAGAGGGTCATAGCAAGCCCTATAAGCAGAATAGGTTTAGCGATTTTGAGTGCATCTTGGAGAGGGATTTTTGGGGAGTTAGTTGGAATGGAGCGAGTAAAGTAGCGGTTGGAGAGGTATGTCGAGAGGTTAAGTGCGAGCATAGCGGGTGCGATACCATAGGTACCGAAGAGGTAGTAGAATGGTATTCCTATGAGTAGTCCGACGAGCGAGCCGAGCAGTGAAGTGGTGGCGAGTTTTTTGAGTTGACCAGTACCTTGCAAGAGGGCGACTTCGGCAGAGGAGAGAGCCATAAGTAGCAGCACTGGTGCGAAGATAATGAAGGAGTAGAAATAGTGAGAGTTTCCAAATGTGAGGTTACTCCACAGGGATGCACCAAGGGCACAGACAAGGGCACCGAGGAGTCCAGTAAGGAGTACCATTTTGCGAAAGATGGTGGTAGTTCGAGCAATTAGTAGGGAGTCTGAGGATTGGTGTGCTTGGGATATAGAGCGCATAGCACCGAGGGAGAGACCAAGGCTAGTGGTTTGGTTAATAAGGCTGAGTGTTGCTATGAGTAGTGCTGAGACACCCATACCGGCAGTGCCGAGGATAATTGCGATAAATTTGGCTCTAATAACTGTGATAAGGAGTTGGAAGAGTTGGACACCACCCATAATGGAGGTACCTTTTAGTGCAGAGCGGTATTGTGAGGTGGATTGGTTCACGGGCGTGGAAAGCAGTTTTGCAATAATGGGGTGCAAAAATCTTGCCACAAAAAAGAGGTTGCCCACCTTTTAAAGGGTGAGCAACCTTAAGTTATAGATTTAAATAATTCTATAGGAATTATCAGCTATTTTCAGTTGAAAGGATAGTAAGGTCAGCAGAAGCATTAGCTACAGCATAAACATCACCATCAGCAGTTTTAGCACTGATAGATACAGTAACTGCAGCACCAGTAAAGTCACTCAATACTACAGAACCACCATTGTTCCAGCTAAAATATAGTCTAGGAAGAGTAGTGTTCTCAGTGTAAGAAAGTAGATTTACACCATTGTTAACAGTTAGATCACTAATTTTAACCTCAGCTGAAGAATAGTTCATATAGTATTTGCTTCTAACTTCAGTATCCCAAGCACCGTTTTCAAAAGCAACTTGATCTTTGTACATAACAGTTAGGTAGTCGTCAACGTATAGGTCAGTTGCAACATCAAGAGAAGCAAGAGACATAGCGTCAAGAGTAACAGTTACAGGGTTAACGAATCTGATAGTCCAATCTTTTTGTGAAGGTTGAGTCATACCATTTTCATACTTGATTTGGAATACCATATCAACATCTTCAGTAGCAAGAGTCATAGCTTCATTGTAGCTAAGAACTTGTTTTTGGATACCATCAATAGAAGTAGCATCATCACCTGAAAGCGTGATGTTAGTTTGAGAAAGAGGGTACTTCTTGTTAACGATAAAGCTTAGAGTGTTATTATACCAACTTTGAAGAGTTGATTCGTTAGCTTCATAAGAACCAAGGTAAGCATCGAATGCTTCAGAAGTCAAGATTGACATTTCATAGCTACCATTTACGTCACGACCTTTAGTTTCTTGGATGAAGTCATCATCAACGTATAGATCAGAGAATGCAGGAAGAACTTCGTCTGGAGCAGTTGCTACAAATGTATTTGTAATAACAACGTTTCTGTTTGTGGATTGGTCACCAGTAGAGAAAGTCAAAGTTACAGTGTAGTA
>JAWXTM010000087.1:0-406 GCA_044433505.1 Rikenellaceae bacterium | reverse complement strand
GTATCATAAAGATCTACAAATTCTTCGTAAGTAAGACCAAGTTCTTTGTAAATTGCTTTGTTGATAGTTTCCCAATCAGTTGAGTACTCAACGTTTGTACCAGCACCATTAGGAGCATAAAGATCAACATAAGCAAGAGTAGTAGTGTCAGAGATAGCGTTTAGCGGAGCTAGTGGCTCTAGTGATTCTGGTTCTTCAACTTCTCTTGAGATCTCGAATTTGAGGTAGCCTGTAGCAAGAGCAGTAGGATCACCAAATAGAGGGTCACTCATAAGTTCTACCTTAACGATAGGAGTACGTCCGATTGCAGAAGTTCCCCATTCTTCGTTTTTAACGATAAGTTTACCATCAACGATTTCAACGTAGTCTTGTTGGTTAGTTACTCCGTCAGCACCAATATAATCTG
>JAWXTM010000086.1:0-5483 GCA_044433505.1 Rikenellaceae bacterium | reverse complement strand
TTTTTTGTCTTTGATTTTTAGGCAAGGCATCCGCCTTGCTATTGCTCTAGCGGACTGATGCCATCGTTCTTTTGTGAACAAAAGAACCAAAAAACTTTCATCATTTAGTCTGCAATACTACAAGCTCAAACTACAGCACTACACCAGAGCGATAGCTTTGGGGGTTTGGAAAAAAATCTTCGATTTTTTTGTTTGGTCTTCGCTCAAACCCCCAAAGATTTTTATTGGAGTTTGTACTAGCTTTCGGTTGTGCAACCGAAAGATTTTTGTCCTTGATTTTTAGGCAAGGCATCCGCCTTGCTATTGCTCTAGCGGACTGATACCATCGTTCTTTTGTGAACAAAAGAACCAAAAAACTTTAATCATTTTAGTCTGTTATACTACAAGCTATAACAAACTTTCGTCATAACAAGGTCTCTGCCCCCCAGCACTAGACCACACCTGAAGCAAAAGCACAATATTCCTTGCGAAACAATATGCCTGACATATCCAACCACTGCCTCTTTACTGACCTTGCACTAAAAATTTGACGAAATAAATTTGCACTACTCATATTTTTTCCATAACTTTATGGGCGACAATATTCCCTATTATTCTTTTAAAACTCTTGAAAAAATGGAAATTTCTGCAATCTTCTGGCTAGTTCCTGTGGCCTCGCTAATTGCTCTGGGTTTCGCACGCTACTTTTTTGTGCAAATGAAACGCCAAAGCGAAGGTAATGACAAAATGAAAACAATCGCCAAACACGTCCGTACTGGCGCAATGGCTTACCTTAAACAACAATATAGAGTCGTGGGATGGGTATTTTTAGTATTGTTGGGCTTCTTTGCATTCTTGGCGTATGGGCTTGAGGTGCAGAATAAATGGGTGCCTTTTGCATTCCTTTCGGGAGGCTTTTTCTCAGGATTGGCTGGTTACATCGGTATGAAGACTGCCACCTACGCTTCGGGACGTACTGCTCAAGCTGCCTCAGAGTCGCTGAATCGTGGACTAAGGGTTGCATTCCGCTCGGGTGCTGTTATGGGACTTACCGTTGTTGGACTTGCGCTATTGGATATTTCTATTTGGTACTTGATACTCGATTACTTTATTGAGGACGTTTCCACCAAGTTGGTGGTCATCACCACTACTATGCTTACCTTTGGTATGGGGGCATCTACCCAAGCACTCTTTGCTCGTGTGGGTGGTGGTATATACACTAAAGCTGCCGATGTGGGGGCTGACCTTGTGGGTAAGGTAGAGGCTGGTATTCCAGAGGATGACCCACGCAACCCTGCTACTATTGCCGATAATGTGGGTGATAACGTGGGTGATGTGGCTGGTATGGGTGCTGACCTTTACGAAAGTTACTGTAGCTCGATTCTCGCTACTGCTGCTCTGGGGGCTGCTGCTTATGCTATACAGGGGGGGGCGGATCAGTTGAATGCTGTCTTTGCTCCTATGATTATTGCAGCTGTGGGTATTTTGCTCTCTATTATTGGTATTTTCTTGGTTAGAACCAAAGAGGGTGCTTCAATGAAGCAACTCCTCGGATCACTTGGGCTGGGGGTTAATGTCAGTTCTATTTTGATTGCTGCCGCTACATTCCCTATACTCTGTTTCCTTGGTATCGAAAACTGGGTGGGGCTATCATTTTCGGTAATCACTGGTCTTGTGGCAGGGATTATTATTGGTCAGGCTACTGAATACTATACCTCGCACTCCTATCGCCCTACTCAAAAGGTAGCCGAGAGTGGCGAAACAGGCCCTGCAACGGTAATTATTTCGGGTATTGGCTTGGGTATGCTCTCTACTGCTATCCCAGTATTGACTATTGCAGTGGCAATTATCTTGGCATTCCTTTGCGCAAATGGCTTTAATGTTGAGAATATGTTGAGTGCCGAGAGCCTTTCGCAAGGTCTATACGGCATTGGTATTGCGGCAGTTGGTATGCTCTCTACTCTTGGTATTACCTTGGCTACGGATGCTTACGGGCCGATTGCCGACAACGCTGGTGGTAATGCTCAGATGGCTGGTCTTGACGAAAAGGTGCGTGAGCGTACCGATGCTCTTGATGCGCTAGGTAATACAACGGCTGCTACGGGCAAGGGTTTTGCTATTGGTTCGGCTGCGCTGACTGCTCTAGCACTCTTGGCGTCGTATATCGAAGAGATTAAGATAGGACTTGTGCACATTGGACAAAGTGTTATTGAAATTGGTGATAGGGTAGTGGATGTTGCAACGGCTCAGATTCCTGACTTTATGGAGTACTATGGTGTAACGCTTATGAACCCTAAGGTGCTAATCGGTATCTTTATCGGCTCGATGATGGCATTTGTCTTCTGCGGTCTTACTATGAACGCTGTGGGGCGTGCTGCTCAATCTATGGTAAACGAGGTGCGCCGTCAGTTCCGTGAAATCAAAGGCATACTAACTGGTGATGCTACTCCAGACTACGCTCGCTGTGTGGAAATCTCGACCAAAGGTGCCCAACGTGAAATGCTAGTACCTTCTATTCTTGCAATCCTTGCTCCTATTCTAACAGGGGTTGTTTTTGGAGTTTCGGGCGTTATCGGGCTATTGGTTGGTGGACTAGGTGCAGGCTTTGTGCTTGCTATCTTTATGGCAAACTCTGGTGGTGCGTGGGATAATGCTAAAAAGTATGTAGAGGAGGGTAACCTTGGTGGCAAGGGTTCTGATACTCACAAAGCAACTGTTACGGGTGATACTGTTGGTGACCCATTTAAAGATACTAGCGGCCCTTCGCTAAATATCTTGATTAAACTAATGAGTATGGTGGCTATCGTTATGGCGGGGCTTACTGTTGCTTATCATATCTTATAACATCTTGAAAAGACTAATTTTATTGATACTTTTGACTCTGGTGCTCTCTGAGTGCTGGGGTCAATCTTTTTTACCTACTACCAAGGGAGGGGAGGTGGTTCGTCATACTTACTATACGCTCTGCTACGAGGAAGAATACCAGGGTGCTCTTTGGGTGTTTTATCTGTTGACTCCAGAGATGGTAAATGGTAGTGCTGAGCGTAAAAATAACTTCAAGGCAGACCCAAAGGTAACCACTGGCTCGGCATCACCTAAGGACTATACCAAGAGCGGTTATGACCGTGGGCACTTAGCTTCGGCTGCCGATATGAAGATTTCGCAGGTGGCTATGGACGAGAGCTTTCTGATGTCGAATATGTCGCCGCAACACCCCTCGCTGAACCGTGGGCGGTGGAAAACGCTCGAAGAGTGGGTCAGAGAGTGGGTTACCACAAATGGGGAACTCTATGTTGCCGTGGGGGCTATCTATAATGAACTGCTCGGAACTATTGGTGCCAATAGGGTGGCTGTACCTGCCTGCTACTATAAAATACTCTACTCAGCTGAAAAAGAAGAGATGATTGCCTTTATTATGGAAAATAAAAAACTCGATGGTGATATTAAAGAGTATATTGTAAGCGTTGATAGGGTAGAGGAACTCGTCGGTATTGATTTCTTTGCAGAACTAGATGATGCCTTAGAAAATAGACTTGAGGGTAAATCAAATAAAGATAAGTGGGGATTTTAAAGGTGAAAAAGATGAAGAAAATACTATATTTAATTTTATTGTTGAGCTGCGGTATTGCCCAAGGGCAGGTGCTCTCAGGTATTGATGTGCTGCAGAGCAATGGCTTCGAACAACTTCGTGGCAAGCGCATTGGGCTAATAACTAATCCGACGGGGGTGAACTCCTCGCTGCGCTCTACGATTGATATACTTAGCTCCCCAGAGGCTCTTTCGGCTGGGGTGGAACTTGTTGCGCTCTTTGCTCCAGAGCACGGCGTAAGGGGCGATATTGAGGCTGGCAAGGTGGTAAGCGATGTTCGAGATACCCAAACTGGCGCAATGGTATATAGCCTCTACGGTAATGGAATGAAACCCAAAGCTGCTCAACTCAAAGGACTAGATGCTCTGGTCTTCGATATTGCGGATATTGGCTCACGTTCCTATACCTTTATCTCGACGCTTGGGCTGGCTATTGAGGCGGCTGGTGAAGCAGGGCTTGAGTTTGTGGTGCTCGATAGACCCAACCCTCTTGGCGGAAATAAAGTTGAGGGTGGTGGAGTAATGAGTGGCTACTCTAGTTTTGTTAGTAAGTATAATGTGGCGTATATCCACGGACTCACCGTTGGGGAACTCGCACGACTCTATGTCGGGGAGGGATTTTTAAAGGCTAATCCCACACAATTAACAGTTGTGCCTATGGTAGGGTGGAGTAGGTGGACTAAGTGGGAAGATACACAGCTTAGTTGGGTGCCATCTTCTCCACATATTCCACATAGCTCAACCTCGGTGTATTATCCCGTTACTGGGATGATAGGCGAGCTTCAGACCATTAATATTGGTGTGGGCTATACGATGCCCTTTGAGCTTTTTGGAGCGGAGTGGATTGAAGATGCGGAGGTGCTTGCTCAAAGGTTAAATAATAAGAAAATCGAAGGGGTTGTTTTTAGACCTATCCATTATGTGCCGTATTATGGTAGCAGTAAGGGTAAGCGTGTACACGGTGTGCAGGTGCATATCACAGAGCTTGAGAGTGCTCCACTGACCTTGATAGGGCTTTATGTGATGGAGGAGGTTATAGGGATGTACCCAATCAAGAATCCTTTTACTAGTGCCACTGCCCAGCGCATAGAGATGTATGATAAGGTGTTGGGGAGTAGTGAGTTGCGAGAGAGGTTTGCGGCAGCTGGTTATATGCTAACTGATGAGATAGTGGAGTGGTGGTGTGCTCAGAGCAGTGAGTTTAAGGAGGTGCGCAGGAAGTATTTTATTTATTAGGTTAGGGGGCAAAGACCTGAATGACGAAAGTTTGTTATAGCTTGTATTATAGCGGACTAAAATAATTAAAGTTTTTTGGTTCTTTTGTTCACAAAAGAACGATGGCATTAGTCCGCTAGAGCAATAGCAAGGCGAATGCCTTGCCATAAAATCAAAGACAAAATCTTTCGGTTGTAAAACCGAAAGCTAGTACAAACCCCAATAAAAAGTTTTTGGGGGTTTGGAGGAACGACAAACAAAAAAATCGAAGATTTTTTTCCAAACCCCCAAAGCTATTGCTCTGGTGTAGTGCTTTAGTTTGAGCTTGTATTATAACAGACTAAAATGATGAAAGTTTTTTGGTTCTTTTGTTCACAAAAGAACGATGGCATCAGTCCGCTAGAGCAATAGCAAGGCGGATGCCTTGCCATAAAATCAAAGACAAAAATCTTTCGGTTGGAAAACCGAAAGCTAGTACAAACTCCAATAAAAGTTTTTTGGGGGTTTGGAGGAACGACAAACAAAAAAATCGAAGATTTTTTCCAAACCCCCAAAGCTATTGCTCTGGTTTTAGCTCAGGTTTAGTGCTCTAGCTCAGGGGGCGTTTCACCCCCCTGAATCCCCCCGAGATACTTTTTGAGAAGCCAAAAAGTATCCAAAAAGCTTTTGAAGCTTGAACAAAGCAGTGAATTTCTAAAAAG
>JAWXTM010000085.1:0-5487 GCA_044433505.1 Rikenellaceae bacterium | reverse complement strand
GCTGGGCACACCAGATGATTTAGTTTGTTAGGATTATGTAAGCCTCGTTTCTAGCCAAAAAACACGCAATTCCCCCTATTTCTCCCCCCCCCAAGAACCATAGCTTAAGAAATTCTACTGCTCTATTCAGGGCTTCGGTTTTTAGATTGTTAGAATCAGTAGCTCGGAAGCACTAAGGGATGACGTCGGCGGAAGATTGCAATGAGCTAGTGCAACAAAACATCTGGTGTGCCCAGCGGCACCCAAAAAACTTTCTTGACCTAGTCGTATTCTAACTAAAATACAATGACGCAATACTAAACAAACAATAAAATACACTCGCCATAGAATTTAACGTGGCAAATGCAAATCCAACCCGATCCCTCTTACTAGGCGTAACAACTATATGCTCATAACAAAGTATCGCAATGAAAATTGCCGCCCCACTAAAGTATATCACAGCACCTACATCCAACATAAAACCTAATGCCACAACCATCACACCACTTAAAATATGACACACACCACTAACCCATAACGCCCCACGTGTACCCAACTTTGCTGGCATAGAATGCAACCCCTCTGCCCTATCAAACTCCTCGTCCTGAAGCGCAAAAATAATGTCAAATCCTGCAACCCACATTGCCACAACACCTGCCAAAAGCACCACCTCCCATACCAACGTGCCGCCAACAGCAATATACGCACCCATAGGTGAAATGGAAAGCGCAACGCCTAATGCAACGTGCGCCCACGAAGTGAAACGCTTTGTGTAGCTATACCCTAATATCACTACAAGAGCAACAGGCGATAACAAAAAGCATAACATATTTATAGAGAGTGCCGTAAGCACAAACAAGCACGAACACACCGCCACAATTATTGCAACGGTCTTTGTGGAGATTTGCCCCGAAGGAATCTCACGCCCCGCAGTCCTGCTATTCTTGGCATCCCACTCCCTGTCCACAATCCTATTAAAACCCATAGCTGCCGAGCGTGCAAAGATCATAGCAACTATAACCTGCAATAAAATAACATAGTCAAATCCAAAATGGCGCACCCCAATGAAGTAGCCCAAAAGCGCAAATGGCAGCGCAAAAATAGTGTGCGAGAACTTTATAAGTCGTAAAAATGTCGAAATCATCAAAAATAATTCAAAAAAATAGGTATTATAAGCGACAAAAGTAATATATTTGCACTAAAATTTGATAGGTTTGCCTTAAAAAAAAGTAAAGTGAAGAGTATTTGGTGTAGAATATATATGATTGTAGTGCTTCTAGCGACCACTGTGGTATCGCTCGGAGCGCAGGAGATTGAAGTAGACAAACACGAGGAACGCAAAGATAAACGATTGTTTAAGAGAGATATACGCAAAGAAAAGCGTGAAGAAAAACGCTCGCTGGAGGGTGAAATCCAAATCTCTGGAGCATTTGCGCTCTACCCTATGGTTTCGAAGTGGGCTGCGGAATTCACTAAGATATACCCTAAGGTGAAGATAGATATTTCGGCAGGTGGTTCGGGTAAGGGTATTACTGATGCGCTGAGCGAGATGGTTGATATTGGGATGATTTCTAGGGAGCTAACCCAAGGGGAGTTGGAGCTTGGTGCAGTTGTCGTACCTGTGGTAAGGGATGCGGTGGTATTAGTCGCAAATGCAAAAAATCCTGATATTATTGACCTAATGACAAAGGGGGTTAGCATTCGTGAAGCTAGAACGCTATGGAGCGGAAGTGGTAAGATGACTTGGGGGCAACTACTGGGAACGGAGTCCACTAAGGCTGTGCACCTATACACTCGTGCCGATGCCTCGGGAGCCTCTGAAACTATTGCACATCTGGTGGGAACTTACGCTGAAAAGCTCGCTGGCACGGCCGTTTATAGCGACCCTGGGGTAGCCTCGGTTGTGCAGCGTGATAAATTGGCACTGGGGTACACTTCACTTGCGTATGCCTATAACCTGCGTACAGGAAAATTTCATAGGGACATCTTTGTTGTGCCACTCGACCTAAATGATGATGGTGTGATTAGCCTTGAGGAGAGTTTCTATATGGATATTGCTAAGTTTAGGAAGGCTGTGATTGAGGGGAAGTATCCTACGCCACCTGCACGCTTCCTATATTTTGTAATAAGCAAAAACAACAAAAGCCCAGAAGTGGAGGCATTTGTAGATTTTATACTCACTCGTGGACAGCAATATGCTCCTCAGAGCGGGTACATACCACTGGATAATTAACGGGGACATCTAAAAACTGACCCCAACAAATAAATATTAAATAAAAAATGGATAGATAAGAGAAGTTTTGTATGCCACCAGGGCGATATTTTGGTTACTTTTTCACCTTTTTATGGTCGAATAGCCCGCTATTAGACCATAAATGCGGCAAAAAATTAACTCAAAATCTCATCCCAAAATCACACAAATCAGTTTTTAGAAGTCCCCTAATAATATAATATAAAAAGATGACAAAGACACACGGATATTTAGATATGGAGCTGCTTCGCTTTACTACGGCAGGCTCTGTGGACGATGGCAAAAGTACGCTAATTGGTCGATTGCTTTATGATAGCAAGTCGATTTTCGAGGATCAAATGGAGGCAGTCGAGGCTGCTAGTAAACGTACTGGTGGTAGCGAAGTGAACCTTGCGCTGCTTACCGATGGACTTCGTGCCGAACGTGAACAGGGTATCACTATTGACGTTGCCTACAGATACTTTGCAACCCCAAAGCGTAAGTTTATTATTGCCGACACCCCAGGGCATATCCAATATACTCGTAATATGGTGACAGGTGCATCTACTGCCGACCTTGCTATTATCTTGATTGATGCTCGTAACGGCATCTTGGAGCAAACCCTAAGACACAGCTATATCGCTTCGTTGCTTGGAATACCTCACATTGCGGTGTGTGTCAACAAAATGGATCTAGTTGATTACAGCGAAAGTGTCTTTAACGATATTGTAGAGAAGTATCGTAAGATTATGGGTACACTAGGGCTTGAGAACGTGGAGTTTGCTGCAATATCGGCTAAGATGGGCGACAATGTAGTGCTTCGTTCTGACAATATGATGTGGTATAATGGCAAAACATTGCTCGAAATACTCGAATCAACCCCTATCGCTCACAAGCTTGTTAGCGACGAGTTCCGCCACCCTGTACAGTGGGTTGTGCGCCCTATTGGTGACGAAAAACACCACGACTTTAGGGGCTATGCTGGGCGTATCGCTAGCGGTGTGGTGAAGGTTGGGGATGCTATCACAGTGCTTCCAAGTGGCGTTAGCTCTACTATCAAAGAGATCTTTGAAGCAACCGAAAGCCTTAATGAAGCCAATGCTCCACTATCGGTAACACTAACGCTAAATGATAATATCGACGCTAGCCGTGGTGATATGATTGTGCATAGCGCAAGTGAGACTATGCCACGAGTTACCAACGAGGTTGAAGCAATGATCTGTTGGTTGAATGCAAAGGCTATGCAGGTTGGCGGAAAATATATCGTAAGGCATACTACTGCCGAGGTGCGTGGTATTGTTAAAAGCATTGACTTCAAGGTTAATATCAACACTCTTGAACAAGTAGAGGGTGGAGCGTCACTCGCTATGAACGACATCGCTAAAATTACACTAAAGACTGCTCGCCCGATTGTTGTGGATAGCTACAAAAAGAATAGAATCACTGGTTCATTGGTGCTTATTGACGAGGCTACCAACGAAACTATTGGTGCAGCAATGATACTTTAAGGTACGATGATGGATACTACTGAATTAAACAAGAAACTCTCTGGGCTGAGTGCCGAGGAAGTTGTGGCTTACTTTGTTGAGAATTATAGTGGACACATTGCTTTGGCATCTAGTCTTTCGATTGAGGATCAGACGCTATCACACATTATCCGTAAGATTGACCCAACTGGCGAAAAGTGTAGAATTTTTACACTAGATACTGGCAGGCTCTTCCCTGAAACATACTCTCTGATTAGCAAGTCATTACAGGTTTTTGGCAAACCTCTTGAAGTCTATTTTCCTGATAATGAGGCGGTAGAGGAGATGGTCAATAGCGAGGGTATAAACCTATTTTATAGCTCTATTGAGGCACGTCGCAGGTGTTGCAGAGTTCGCAAGATTGAGCCATTAAAGCGTGCTTTCAAGGGTCTTGAGGTATGGATCTGTGGGCTTCGTCACGAGCAGAGCGTCACACGCAGTGATATTAGAGTGGTTGAGTGGGACGAGGGTAATAATCTATTGAAGGTCAATCCACTGATTGATTGGAGCGAGGAGCAGACTTGGGATTATATCCATAAGAATTCTGTACCGTACAATCCGCTTCACGAGCGTGGTTTTTTGAGCATTGGTTGCCAGCCGTGCACACGGGCGGTTGCCGAGGGTGAGGATATACGTGCAGGCAGATGGTGGTGGGAAAATCCCGAACAAAAGGAATGCGGACTACATAAGTAGTTTTTTTGTTAGGGGACTTTTGAGAATTTACATATCACACACACAATAAAATCAATCAATTAAGACAAAAACTATGAAAAAAATCTCGTTTATAGCAATGCTTCTTATCGGAGTATTACTAAGTTCTTGTGGGAGCAGTGTAGGTAGTACACCCGAGGAGACTGCTCAGAAATTTTACACTGCACTTCAGGGGCAAGATTATGCCACAGCTTCTGATATGTTCAGTCCACTTGTTGTAAATGTATTTTGGGGTGGCAGGGTGCCGAGTGGTGATGCCAGCGAAGCACGCAAGTCAAGAATTGCGGAGCTTAAAGATAATCCCGGAGATGCATTTACGAACATATACCAAGGCATCAAAACCATTACTGTCGACAAAGTTGTCTACAATGACGCAAAGACAGAAGCTGAGGTAACTGTACTACTCACCTTTGGCATCGATCCGAACTTCACTAGTAAAACAAGGCAGGATCTTACCTTAGAGGATGGCAAGTGGTATATAACAGAGTTATCATTCTAGATGTATCTGAGATTTACGGCAATGATGCCAAAAAAGGCAAACGCTCCAATAGTAGGAGTGTTTGCCTTTTACTTTAGGGGACATCTACAGCTGCTGCGAAAACAACCAACCCATAAAATCTCGCTGATTAAAAGCTAAGTTCCAACTAGCGTGGTCACACCCTGCAAACTCCGTATATCGAGGCGCATTGCCACTAGTGCAAAGAGCCTTGTATGCCCTGCGTGAACCCTCTACTGGCACAACTGAATCGCTGTCCCCGTGGAATATCCAAAACTCTGTGGCATACCTATTCTCTAACCTCTCTGAATCGACCATACCGCAAATAGGCACGGCTGCGGCAAATAACTCAGGGTAGCGTGCCACCATATCATACGTAGCCATTGCACCCATCGAAAGACCTATAATATAAACCCTGTTCCTATCTAGTCGAGCCTTAAAAACGAGCAAATCCGATCTCAGTAATCTTACGAGATCGGATTTTTGCAATGATATAGCTAGAAACATTTAGCATATAGCTACAAATGTATAGCCACAAAAAAGCC
>JAWXTM010000084.1:0-5605 GCA_044433505.1 Rikenellaceae bacterium | reverse complement strand
TTAGGGCACGGGGGCTTGATCGCCCCCCCCTGAATTTAGCATCTAAAAAGATAGGCAGGGTTGCAAAAGTGAAGTATATGATTCGGTAGAAAGCCTACTTAAGACAAAGTATACGTTCACTACTAACGGAAATTCTTGCACCCAAGTTCAGATTGATGGCGTGCTTTACCAACCAACCTATGATGGCTATTACCTAGAAAAAGTGGAAAAATAGTACCCCGCAAAAAAACGCTATATAGAAAAGAACCTGTAAGAGATAACCTCTTGCAGGTTCTTTTTTTACCCCAAATAATGGCAAAATAACTACACGAGAATATACCATTAACCTGAAATATTATTTGCAAAAAATGAAAATTTTGTATAACTTTACTTCTAGGGCATACTAAAGTTATTAAATAAATTTAGTAATGAGGGCTATCAAGAGGACTCAATGCAATAAAATATCCCAAAAGAAAACACATTAACAACTCAACATAAAATAGTATGAAAAAAACATTCTTTCTGGCACTGTGTAGTGCCCTGCTCTTCTCGGCCTGCGAACCCGAAGAAATCATTGAAGTACCATCGACTGGTGACTACACCTTCAGCGGCTCAATCACTCCTAGTGCCTCGTTTAGTACAAACGACCAAATCTCCGTATCGGCCTACACTGACGCCCAATACAGCAATGCGGTAGCGCAAAATGTGCTCTACACCTACAACGGCTCACTATTCAAAAGCAACAACGCTATTGAATACACCGAAAACGAACAAATGGCTTTCCGTGCGGTCTATCCCTATGAAGCTGACAGAACTGACAGCTTTACCTTTGTAACAAACACTGACCAATCTAGCACTGAAAACTACAACGCTAGCGACCTGATGCTCGCAAAGACAAGCCTCAGCTCGGAAATCAAACCAACGCTGAGCTTCAACCACTGCCTGAGCCAAGTGATTATTACCATCTCATCTGGCGACAACCCATCTAGCGTTACTGTCAATGCAAAAAACACGGCTGAGTGTAATGTCGCATCTGGCACTTACGAAGGAACTGGCTCCGTTGCTAATATCTCAGCCCTGTCGGCTGGCAATAACGCCTACAAAGTGGTCGTTGCACCACAAACCATAACTGCTGGTACTACACTTGCCGTTATTAACCTATCGGGCACAGAGTGCCGTGCAGTACTCACCGAAGATGTAACGTTCAAATCAGGCTCGTCTTATGCTTGTAATGGCGTGATTACCTCTAGCGGTGACTTTAGCTTTGAGTTTAGTACCAACACGTGGGACAATGGTGGCACTTCTACAACTACCCCAGACGAGCCTTCTGAACCAGAAGACGAAAGCTCTGTGGAACTAATCTGGGACGGTAACTTCGAAAGTGGAGAAATCTCACAAGTTACAAACAACTATAGTGTTGCGACTGCTGCAATCTCGGCTGATGGCGAAGGCTACAATGGCGAAGGACACGCTTGGACAATCTCTAATAGCGAGGTAAGATCTGAAGAATACCTTGCGCAATTTACATTCTTCTTGAACAGTACACTACAAGCTGGTGACGAACTTCAAGTAAGCTTCAACGTACGCTCCGAAAATGGCTCAGATATTACTGGACTTGGTATGGGCATCTCGGTTGATCCATATCACGTTGAGACCGTTGTACTAGAGGATGGTGGCTCTAGCCTTCCAACAAGTACTGAGTGGAGCACTGCTGCATACAACATAACCATTACCGATGATAATGCTATCACCGAAAAACTTACTTTCAGTATCGGTGCTACTGTCGATAAATTCTACCTTGACAATGTATCTGTTATTAGATATAGAGAGAGTGCTGGTGGCGGCTCGACCGAAAGCGACGAGATCGTAGACCCAGAGTGTGCAGGCGTTGACTTTGTAAAGAATATGGGCGTGGGTTGGAATCTCGGTAACTCGCTAGATGCCGTTGGTGGCGAAACAGCGTGGGGCAACCCTTCCACTACACAAGCTATGATTAATGCCGTGGCTAACAAAGGCTTCGGTACGCTACGTGTGCCTATCACTTGGTACCAACACCTAAGCAGTGATGGCGAATATACAATAGACGAGAGCTGGTTGGATAGAGTCGAAACTGTTGTAAATTATGGCTTTAATAATGATATGTATGTTATTATCGACATCCACCACGATGAAGATATTATCGTACCTAGCTACGACGACCTCGAAGAATCAAAGAAAGTTGTTACAGCTATCTGGACTCAAGTGGCTGCTCGTTTCAAAGACTACAGCGACAAACTAATCTTCGAAAGTCTCAATGAGATGCGTGTCGAGGGTAGTGCGAATGAGTGGAGTGGCGGTGATGCTGAGGGTCGTGACTGCGTTAACCAACTCCATACAGCATCGCTCGAAGCAATACGCTCTAGCGGTGGCAATAATGCTACTCGTAAGGTGATGCTATCGCCTTATGCAGCGTCTAATAACTCTACCGCTATGGCAGCACTCGAAATCCCAGAAGATGATGAGAATATCATTGTAAGTATCCACAGCTACAGCCCTTATGAGTTCTGTATGAACGAAGAGGGGACAGATAGGGAATGGGGTTCTGCCTATGATAAAGCGCAGCTCGACGATATGTTCCGTGAGATCTACAATCTATTTGTAGCTAAGGGCATCCCTGTGATTATGGGTGAATGGGGCAGTATCACCGCTAATGCAGAGTCAGAGCGTGCCGAGCACGCTGAGTACTATGCGCAACGAGCACTAGACTTTTATATGTGCCCAGTGGTATGGGATGATGGCGGTAGTTTCCAGATACTAGATAGAAGCAGTTCTACTTGGAAGTACGAAACAATAGCAGATGCTATTGTAAAGGCTGTTCAGTAGCGATTTATATGAACTTATTGTAAATTTATTACAGGACAAGTCAGGTTAACCTGAACCTGAACTAAGAACACCCCCGCCCCGATGTTTATTGAGGTGGGGGTGCTCTTTTTTTTGTTATTTAGTACACTTTTAGTACACCCCAAGAAAATAAAAAAAGCCTTGCAATCAAATGATTACAAGGCTTAAAATGTACCCAGAGCCGGGATCGAACCGGCACGGATTGCTCCACTGGTGTTTGAGACCAGCGCGTCTACCAATTCCGCCATCTGGGCAATTTTCTATTGCTCTTCTAAAATGAAGAAGTGCAAAGGTAAGCAAAATTTCCTACCCCTGCAAATCTTTTAATACTTATTTTCGAGACATTACTCGCTCTGCTGCCGCTTCCACTGCGTCTGCTGTCAATCCATAATGCTGCATCAACTCCTCTGGACGACCACTCGTGCCAAACTTATCATCCACCGATACATACTCTACTGGCGCAGGACACTCCCTGCTCAATAACTGAGCTACGCTATCGCCCAACCCGCCATTCATCATATGCTCCTCGGCTACCACAACGCATCCTGTGCGAGCTACACTCTCAAGGATTGCCTCACTATCCAATGGCTTAATCGTGTGAATATTCAGCAAATCTACGCTCACGCCCTTTGCCTCTAGAGCCTCGGTTGCCTTGATTGCACGATACATCAAGTGTCCCGTTGCAATAATAGTCACATCACTGCCCTGGGCCCAACGAACCGCCTTGCCAATTACAAACTCCTCGTCCACTGGGGTGAAGATAGGCTCTACTGGACGTCCAAAACGCAAATAGACTGGACCAACATACTCCGCTGCGGCTTTTGTTGCTGCAACTGTTTGGTTGTAGTCACAAGGGTTTATTACGACCATTCCAGGAAGCATCTTCATCAGACCAAGGTCTTCCATAATCTGGTGTGTTGCGCCATCCTCGCCAAGGGTAATGCCAGCGTGCGAAGCACAAATCTTCACATTAGTATTGCTATAGGCAACGCTCTGGCGGATTTGGTCGTAGACCCTGCCAGTAGCAAATGCTGCGAATGTACCCACAAAAGGCACTTTACCAGCAACGGCTAGACCTGCTGCAACGCCCACCATATTAGCTTCGGCAATACCAGCTTGCAAGTAACGCTCAGGAAACTCTTTTGCAAACTTATCGAATTTAATGGAGCCAGTAAGGTCAGCGCACATTGCCACGATATTTTCGTTACTTTGCGCAGCCTCAAATAGACCATCGCCAAATCCAGAACGGGTATCTTTATGACCCGTGATTGTATATTCTCTCATAAAAGTTTATTTAGGGGACTTCTAAAAATTGATTTGGTGAATTTGGGATGAGATTCGAAGGTGAGTTTTTGCCGCATTTTCTCTCTAATAGCGGGCTATTCGAGAGAAAAAAGGTGAAAAATCAACCAAAATAAAAGCCCAAAGTCATCAAAACCTATTTTTTTACATCCTTTTTTATTTGTTAAATTGTTGTGGGGTCAATTTTTAGAAGTCCCCTAAAGTTTTAACTGTGTCGCCTTGTTTTACGTAGTCGAGTCCCTCTGCTAGGATCACTTCGCCAATGTCTAGTCCTTTTTTGATAACGTAGTTAGTGCCAGTAGTACCATAAACCTCAACTGAGCGAGATGCCACAACACCATCTTTATCAACCAAGTAGACCATTACTTTATCTTGCAGGTCGTATGTTGCACTTTGCGGAATCACCACCACACCTGAGTGGGTAGTTGCAATACGCACCACTGCCGAAGCACCAGTACGGAGCATACCGTCACTATTCTTGAAATCTGCTTTGAGCTGGATAGAACCTGTTGTCATATCGACAATGCCGCTAGCAATTCCAATAATACCCTTTTCAGAGTACTCAGTTCCATTAGATAGCACTAGGCTAGCAGGTTCAATCATACTTACGATATTTGACACCTTTACGCCAAGTTCTTTGCCTTTGCCTGCAATATCGTAGAATAGGTTTTCATTGATAGAGAAGTAGGCTGAGGCTGCACCGTCGCTCGACACAGTAGTCAGAGCATCAGTGGCAGTGCTACCCACCAATGTACCAGAGCGTGCTTGGATACGTCCAACTACGCCATTCACTGGTGAAGTTATAGAGGTGTACGAAAGCGAAACTTCTGCATTGCGAGCCTTCGATTCGGCAGCTCTTTGGCTAGCAAGGGCGGCCGTTAGGTTAGCCTCTGCATTGTCGAGTTCGTAGCTTGAGATAATACCTTTTTCTACTAGTGGGGTAAGTTTAGTGACCTCTAGCTGCGCATTGGTTACGGCAGCCTTTGCCACATCTACGTCAGCAAGTGCAGCATTATAGTCAGCACTAAAGTCTTCGTCGCTAATTTTGAAGAGCAGCTGTCCTTTGCGAACTTTCGAGCCTTCTGCCACAGCGATTTTATCGAGGTAACCCGACACACGTGGGCGAATCTCAACGACTTGTTCACTTTGGATTTCGGCAGCAAAGTTTGTTGTGATTGCAGCAGTAGTGGTATCAATAGTGATTGCTTGATACTCTGGTGTACTTTTGGGAGCTTGCTCAGCGGTTGTGCCACAGCTTGCCATAATAGCTCCTAAAAGCGATAGTGTTAGAATTTTTGTTTTCATTTTATCTTAGTTCGTTATAAAAGTACATATTTTTCATATATGGACACTCTCACTTTTTGCTTACTCACTTTTTTATGCTTCCTTACACTCTCCCCCCCTCTCTCTTCCCACTCACTTACGCTCCCCCTATCTCTTCCCA
>JAWXTM010000083.1:0-5641 GCA_044433505.1 Rikenellaceae bacterium | reverse complement strand
GCAAGGCATCCGCCTTGCTATTGCTCTAGCGGACTGATGCCATCGTTCTTTTGTGAACAAAAGAACCAAAAAACTTTCATTATTTAGTTGTAAATACTACAAGCTCAAACTAAAGCAATACAATAGTGCTCTAGCTTTGGGGGTTTGGAAAAAAATCTTCGATTTTTTTGTTTGTCGTTCCTCCAAACCCCCAAAAGACTTTTTATTGGAGTTTGCGCTAGCTTTCGGTTTTACAACCGAAAGATTTTATCTTTGATTTTTAGGCAAGGCATTCGCCTTGCTCATTACTCTAGCGGACTGATTCCATCGTTCTTTTGTGAACAAAAGAACCAAAAAACTTTAATCATTTTGGTCTGAAATAACACAAGCACAAACAAAAGCAATACAATAGTGCTCTAGCGGACTGATTCCATCGTTCTTTTGTGAACAAAAGAACCAAAAAACTTTCATTATTTAGTTTGTTATAATACAAGCTATAACTAAACAACAAAAAGGTAGGCGTTAAAAAACACCTACCCACTCTATTTCTTATTTATGCAAGCAACTACTCGGCAGTAGGCATATAAACTACCTCTCCTAAAGTACTATAATCAGCCTTATGGAAAATAACGCACTCAATATTATCTTCGGTCTGCTCATCTACACCCCAAGTGTTGCCCTGTGCATAACAACCAATCGGAGAATTATTATACAGATCATAAAGAACACCACCATTACCATTATCGCTAAAGACATTACCACCTGGGTTATAATCCTCGCTAGACTCATCCAACGTACCAAGATTGATAACTGGGCCCGTACCATTTGCAGCGTAACCAATAATTGTAATACCCCACAAGTTGCCAGTAATAGTATTGCCACTCAAATAACAACTCTGAGTACCATAATAATCCACCAAACTCATACCGCTACCACCACTCATTGCACTCTCGTCCCACTTATTGTCTTGAATAACATTATCCACGATTCTCACCTTCATCAACCCATAAGTAGTTAGACCATAGCGGCAATCCTTAATAGTGTTACCCTCTACCAAAATTTCGCTATCGCCAGTAAGGCTATAGAAGTTAGAGAACGCAAGACCACCACAAGTAGTATAATCACCAGGGCCGATAATTGTATTACCAACAATTTCCAAAGTACCATCACCAGGAACTGTCAAATTCAGCTGAGGTTTGTTGCTACAATCCTCTGAACTAGAGTTATTGTCAAGGTAATTGTTTCTAAATATCAGATTAGATGTGTAGTTTGCAGCACAAGACACAGCTGGGAAGCCATTCTCAATAAAATTACACTCCTCAAAAGTAATAAGACCAGAGCCACCTAGGCTAAATGCCGAGTCGTCTTGAATATTTTGGAAAGTACAACCTGTGAATGTAAGGTCGTCAGTGCCATAGTAGCGGAATCTAACATTATCGAATGTTACGTTAGAGACCTCTCCACCGCCACCACCAAGCTCGCTACTAATGTAGAAGCCAGCAGGTTGTGTGTTAGCATCAATCGGTTCGAAGGTTACACCTGCGCTACCTGCAACAAAGTCAAAAGTACCGCCAATGGTAAGTTCTACACCTTCACCGAACTTAACAACAGTTGCATCTCCAAGTGAAAGAACGTCGTTATCTTCGAGAATAAACTCTGAATTTACAGTATATACAGTTCCGTTTGCCTCAACGCCCGACACTGCAATTTCCGAAAGATCCTTAAAGGTATAAACTCTTTCAATACTGTCAGTAGTAAAGATCTCGGTTACAGACATCTCGAAAGCCTCAGATATGAAGCCCATCTCAGCCTCAACCACAGTGACACCAAGTGCAAGAGCGGTTGCTAGACCATTCTCATCAATACTAATAACAGAAGGGTCGCTGCTAGTCCAAGTAAGTTCATCGGTAATAGGCGCACCAAGTGGTTCAGTAATGATTTCTAGTTGAAGAACTTGACCCAAGACAAGTTTACGTTGAGGGGTAGAAATTGAAAGACCACTAGCTTCCTTAGGAGCAGTCTGACTCACAGAGAACTCTACCGAAGCACTACCAGCATTGATAGTAACAGTTGCCTCTTGGTCGACATAGGCAATAGTGTTGTCAACCTCAACGGTTAGGGTATTGCTACCCGCATCGCCGCTAAGTGGAGTAAGTGTAAACCAAGTTGCACCAGCAACATCAACACACCAATCTACATTAGCATAAAAACTCAGCTCCTGAGAAGCAGATGTTGATTCATTAAAAATAATAGCAGCAGCAGAACTAGTAATTTCCACTGAGTCTGGGACGATTTCCTCTTGATTTTCACAAGATTGCAACCCAAGTGCTAACAACGAAAAGGTTGCCAACAGAATAAATGAATAGATTTTCTTCATAGCAATTAATTGATTTATAATTAGTTAATAAAGTTGTCGGAAATTTCAAGAATGAAAAATCAAGCACTTTTTGTAGCTTTTATTTTGCAAAGGTACGAATTTTATACAAGATTCCTAATATTTTTATCAAAAAACATAAATCAATCAATTTTATTTTTATGTATCAAGCTATTAATTCCAATAATTTTTTATTATCAGAAAGGGTATTTATCTCCCCATTTTCAACAACCGAAATGCGACCAGTCTCCTCCGAAACTACTATCACACGTGCATCAGTATTCTCCGATACACCAAGAGCAGCCCTATGGCGCAACCCCAAATGAGCTGGCACATTAGGATTATCCGAAGTCGGCAATATGCAGCGTGCCGCCACTATCACACCCCTACGCAATACCACCGCACCATCGTGAAGTGGCGAATTCTTAAAGAATATACTCTCCAACAACCTCCGTGACACTGGCGCATCTATCCTATCACCCGTCGAAGCATACACATCCACATCTGTGGTGCGCTCCATTACTATCAACGCTCCCGTCTTCTGCGCCGACATCGACACACAAGCCTCATACAACTCCTCGACCGTCACCCCATCATTACTATAGTGCTTTGGCGAAAAAATCCTTGACCACAGACCCTCGCTAGACTTTCTACCCAACATCAAAAGATAACGACGTATCTCCTGCTGAAACACCACCACCAATGCCAACGCCCCAACACCTATCACCTGACCCAACAGATTTGAAATCAACTCCATCCCCAATAGCCTAACCACTATCCACAACACATATATCAAGAACACCCCCACAAAAATAGCCATCACTCCAGTACCCCTAACTACCCTATAAATCTGATAGAAGAGCACCGCCACAAAAAATATATCCAAAAAATCTACAAACGAAAAACTAATAAAATCAAACATCTCACTACTGGTATTTAAGAGCACGAGCTATCGAAAGCCTCGAAACTATGCTCACTGGAATTATTATCGACACAACAACCGTTGCCAACATTACTACGCTATACAACAAAATCATCTCCACATCAAATGCCACTGGAACTCTATCCAGCAGATAAGACGCTTCATCTAGGCTGAGCACCCCCCACACGCTCTGCACCATCGCCAAACTCACTCCTATCAAAACCCCATAGAAGACACCTCGCCACATAAACCGACCTATACTGAGCAAAAACAACCGCCTCACACTACCTCTACTCATTCCCAATGCACGCAGGGTTGCAACCCTCTCTGTATTGTCCAACATAATTATCAACGTTGTTGTCACAATATTTATAAGTGCCACAACAACCATAATCACCAACACCAGCATCACATTATTATCTATCATATCTAGCCACCCAAATATCGAACCTGCTCGCTGCTCTATCCCCTCAAAGGTCATCCTTTCCCCTGCCACAAAGACTTCTAGAGCCTCTAGGTCATCCACCTCCCCTTTGACTGCATAGTAGCTAACCTGAGTGCTATCGAGTGCCGAAAACTGGCGAGCCATACTCTCGCTCATAAAGCACACACCACCCTCAATATCCACTATCCCAGAGCTATAGATACTATCCACTCTAACCCTTGCAAACTGCTGAGCCACTCCCCCTCCCATTACCTCCACTACATCACCTACGCCTACTCCCAGCTCACGTGCTGCACTCTTAGACAAAATAACACCCCCAACTGCTACTCCCCCAAACTCCTCTCCCTTTATAATTGTAGGCACTAGATTCGCCCCACTCAACAAGACCCCCTGCCCCTCTACCACCTGAGCTAACACTTCTGGATAAATAACACTATTGACTCTCTCTACATCCCCTGCACTGAGCATCTCGCTACCACTACCCCACAACAGGGAACTCCCAGCACGGATATGCCCAAAATCCATCAGCTCCACCGCCTTACGCTCAATAGCTCCCCGAAAACCACTAGAGACCATTGCCGAGACCACCACAACCGCCACACTCAACGTTGTAGCAATAATGCCCACCCTACGTGCTATCCTACACCTGCTATTTGCTACTCCTATAATTCTGAAATCCATACCTTTTCTAAAATTTTGCCCCACAAATATAAAAAAAATTTCACAAAAAATTTGCAAATTCATTTTTTTTATATACTTTTGCAGTACCTTAAGCGGAGGGGCTAACTTTCGCACGTGGTGTTTATGGTGGATGTAGCTCATTCGGTTAGAGCGCTTGATTGTGGTTCAAGAGGTAGCCGGTTCGATCCCGGTCTTCCACCCCAAAAGGGAGGAGAGAATGAGAGGCAATGAGAAGATTTAGGGGGGAGGGATGAGAGGCAATACAAAGAAGAGGGAAATGATGGTGAAAGTTAAGCAACTGGTACAAACCCTGTACACAAAGACAATAATCTAAAGAGTCTTTATTTAATTGCAAAGGAGAGGAAGTGAGAAGACTACTACGCTAATTTATATTATTTTATATTCACTCAAAAAAAATAGGTCAGAACTAAATTCTAAAAAACATTTTTAACCAATCATAAATACATTTTAATAAAATGAACAAAACTACTCTTATTGAAGCTATTGCTGCAGAAGCAAAAATCACGAAAGTTGACGCTAAAAAAGCTCTTGAAGCATTCGTAACAGTTACTGGTCAAACCCTAAAAGAAGGTGACAAAATCTCGCTTGTAGGTTTTGGTTCATTCTCAGTAGTTGAAAAACCAGCTCGTGAAGGTCGCAACCCTCGCACTGGCGAAACTATCAGCATCGAAGCTAAAAAAGTCGTTAAATTCAAAGCTGGTACTGAACTTAACGACATCGTAAAATAATTTTTTGGGAGATTAGTTTATAGTCTTTACAAAGATTTCAAAGAGGTAGTGTTACTAAATAGCTTCACTACCTTTTTTTTTTCGAATAAGCAGTCAGGTGTCGCTAAACACTTCGATCTATAACTTCTCCTGAAAGCTAGAAAAAACTAAAAACCGAAGCCCTGAATAAGGCAGTAGAATTTCTTAAGTTGTGATTCCTAGGGGAGGAAAAGAAATAGGGAGAATTGCGTGTTTTTTTTTGTTAGAGCTAAAATAGAAATAACTTCAAATAACTAAGCTAGTATTATATCAAAAAAAACACTGTGGCAATTCTCACCTTTTCCCCTGGGAATCAGAACTTCTTAGAAATTCACTGCTTTATTCAAGCTTCAAAAGGTTTTTGGTGGCTTTTTGACTTCTCAAAAAGTACTACGGTTTTCAGGGGGGTGAAACGCCCCCTGAGCTAGAGCAATACAATAGAGCAATACACCAGAGCCAGAAACTAGAGCAAT
>JAWXTM010000082.1:0-5911 GCA_044433505.1 Rikenellaceae bacterium | reverse complement strand
GTAGTATTACAGACTAAAATGATTAAAGTTTTTTGGTTCTTTTGTTCACAAAAGAACGATGGAATCAGTCCGCTAGAGCAATAGCAAGGCGGATGCCTTGCCTAAAAATCAAAAGACAAAATCTTTCGGTTGCACAACCGAAAGCTAGAGCAACAATCTACACGAGCCATTGTACTATTTTATTATTCTAGCTTTGGGGGTTTGGAAAAAAATCTTCGATTTTTTTTGTTTGTCGTTCCTCCAAACCCCCAAAAGATTTTTCGTTTTTTAGTTTGCTAGCATACCGCCTGCCATCGTTCTTTTGTGAACAAAAGAACCAAAAAACTTTCTTTACTTAGTTTGTTATAATACAAGCTAAAACTAGAGCAATACACCAGTGCAATAGCTTTGGGGGTTTGGAAAAAAATCTTCGATTTTTTTTGTTTGTCGTTCCTCCAAACCCCCAAAAGATTTTTCGTTTTTTAGTTTGCTAGCATACCGCCTGCCATCGTTCTTTTGTGAACAAAAGAACCAAAAAACTTTCTTTACTTAGTCTGTAATACTACAAGCTATTAACCTCTAAGTCGCAAAAACGACAACCCATAACGGCTGACTGCCTCACGCTCCAACTCCTCCCTTACCGACGGATGAGCAATGTCAATTAACGCACGAGTACGCTCCGCATAAGACTTCGCTCGAAGCTCCGCCACCCCATACTCCGTCACCACATTATGAATAATATAACGATTAGTGGTCACCCCTGCACCAGGTGCAAGAAACGGCGTAATCTTAGACTTACCCTTTGCAGTCATCGAAGTAAGCGCAATAAAATTAGTACCACCCTCTGACAACGTGCTACCATACATAAAATCATTCTGACCACCAATGCCCGAAAATATCCTAGTACCAATAGAATCAGCACAAACCTGCCCCGTAAGATCCACCTCAATGGCAGCATTTACCGAACGCATCTTCTTGTTCTGTGCAATATGCATAGGATTATTAGTGTATGCGCAGTCCTTCATAAGCACCTTAGGGTTATTGTCCACAAAGTCATAGAGCTTGCGTGAACCCAACACCAACGAACCGACACTCAGCCCATCGTGCATACCCTTTCGTGAATTATCAATAGCCCCACTCTCAATAAGTGGCAACATCTCCTCTACAATAGCCTCGGTGTGAACCCCCATATTCTTATGCGACCCCAGTGCCCTTAGCACCGCATTGGGAATACCCCCAACACCAATCTGAAGCGTTGCACCATCTGGAATTCGCTCAGCAATAAACTTTCCTATCATCTCATCCTCGGCAGAAGATAGAATAGAAGGTACTTCAATAACAGGGTCATTAACCTCCACTACTGCATCGAATTCAGAGATGTGCATCTGACCATCACCAAAGACACGTGGCACATTTGGGTTAATCTGAGCAATTCTAATCTTTGCGCACTCATAGGCACTCACCGTAATGTCGAGCGACGTACCCATCGAGCAATAGCCGTGTTTATCGGGAGGCGACACATTGAGCAATATAACATCAACTGGAATAAGCCCTTCACGCAAAAAGCCTGGAATATCGCTCAACTGACCTGGTATTGCATAGCCATACCCACCAGCAACAGCACTGCGAACCCCCTCTGAGACAAAGAGCGAACGAACCGTAAAGCTCTCCTTATACTCCTCGGCAGGGTAGCTTGGCTTGCCAAAGATAAGCGCACTATAGACATTAACACCACGAAGTTCACTATGGCGTTTTGCCATTGCTTCGAGCAGGGTCATTGGTGCACTAGTCACACCGTGTACATAGACATTATCACCCGATTTTATAAGTTTTACAGCCTGCTGGGCTGAACAATACATTCCCATTTCTTTTAATTATTATTCTATTGCTTATTCGTTGGGGGTCAGTTTTTAGATGTCCCCATTATCGTTATTAAACCTAACTAGCCTAGCTTCAAGCTCCTGATACTGCTCTGGAAGAATCTTCGAAACGCAGGCACGTACACCACTTTGAACACTACCAGTCGTTGCAAGTGAAAGAGCACTAATACCATAGCACATAAGTCTATTGACTAACTCATCGCTCGAAAAACCACCATAGCCAACCGTAAAGAAAAAGCCATCGCCAACCTCCCTATCAAAGTCCTTATCATAGACAATATGAAAGCCATTACGGGTGAATATCTTACGCACCACCTCAGCTCTATGGGCATATTCCGAGCACTCCTTCACAAAGTTCAGCTCACCATCGCTTGCAGCTCTAAACATAGCTGTAAGGGCGTGTTGCGCCGAGTGGCACACTCCCGAAGAAAGTGCCGCTATTACTTGATAAATAAAGACCCTACCAAACTCCCCAAAACCATAACGCTCAGAGAGTTGACTATAACTACGCCTAAAAAGCTTATCGCTTATTGCAGCAATAGCAATACGCTGCCCTGCATAACTAAAGACCTTGGATGCCGAAATTAGCAGTATATAGTTATCCGTGTACTTTGCAATGGTTGGTTGGAAGGGTGCAACAAAGGGTGTACCCTTATCGCTACGGAAGTCCATTGCAAGGTATGCCAAATCCTCAACTACTATAGTATCATACTTATCGGCAAGCTCTGCAATAATACGCAACTCTTTGTCATTTAGGCATATCCACGCAGGATTATTAGGCGTCGAGTAGATTAGTGCGGCAATATTGCCTTTGCTAAGGTACTCTTCGAGCTTTGCACGTAACTTTTCGTCACGATAGTCGTAAATATCAAAGGTTTCAATTTTATTGCCAAGGACGATTTGCTGCTGTTTTTGAACCGAAAAACCTGGGTCAATAAAGAGCACCGTATCTTTTTTAGCATCGCACTGTCCAGCAACCAAAAAGCTTGCGTATGAGCCCTGCATCGAGCCACAAGTAGCAACACATCCTGCTGGAGATACATCCACATCCAAAAACGCCTTAATGAAGCGTGAAGCCTCGCTCTTAAGCTCAGGAATCCCTTCAATTTCAGGGTACTGGTTAGCTACACCACTCTCTAGCGACTCAACCTCTGCTCTAAACCCAATCTGGCAGGCAGGCAACCCTGGGCTACCAATCTCCATACGGATAAAGCTCTGTGATGTTGCCGCCTCAATGTGACTTACAAGCCCAACAGTCTGGCGGATAGTAGCCCGCCCAATATTCTCAATCCCCATCTCTTGGGCAGCAGCATCTACCACCTTTGGGTCAATAACTGCACTGTGTAGTGTATGTTTCATTACGTAATTATTTCTTTGAATTCTCACGCCCAAGGTTCAGAGCAGTAATATTCATATCGACTACAGCCTCACCCTTGCGAGCAAAGATACGGCGAATACCATCTTCGAGCTTTTCGAACTCAATACCTACATAATCTGCCGCTGCACCAAGTAGTATAATATTTGCCGCACGAGCCATCTTAGCCTCCTTAGCAATAGCGTCCACATCCAAAACAATGGAACGAGGAAAGGCATTTAGTTCAGCATACACATCCTCAAGCTCTGGATAGTTCGTAATATTTACAAAGGGTGCTGAATTGGTGATAATCCACCCCGTTGGGCTAAGGTACTCGATATAGCGAAGTGCCTCCATAGGCTCAAGTGCGATAACAAGGTCTGCCTTGCCTTTTTGAATAAGGTCTGAGGCAATCTCCTTAGATGAGATTCTTAGGTTTGACTGCACATCACCACCACGCTGGCTCATCCCGTGCACCTCGGCTTGCTTAATATTCAGTCCATCAAAGAGTGCCGCCTCGCCAATAACTGTTGCGATCGAAAGGATACCTTGACCCCCTACACCCGCTAGTATAATATCTGATTTCATATTGAAAATGTTTTTCTTACAGTGACTATTTCTTTTTCTTTTTAAGGTTACGCATTGCGGTTTGGATACACTCCCTGCGTGGGATAAGTACCGACACCCCATTATAGGCAATCTCCTCACGGATAATCTCCTTCATTGCCTCTCGGTTCTTAGGTAGCGGAACAAAGACACGCACGTGAGACTCCTCTACTCCCAAACCACGACAAATTGACTCTATCCTGCCTGTACCAGCCGAATCCTGACCACCTGTCATACCAGTAGTAAGGTTATCCGATATTACAACTACAATATTGCTATTTTCGTTAACTGCATCGAGTAGCCCAGTCATACCTGAGTGAGTAAAGGTCGAGTCACCAATAACTGCAACCGAAGGGAATTGCCCAGCATCTGCCGCACCCTTAGCCATAGTAATTGAAGCACCCATCTCCACTACAGTGTCAATAGCTCTGAATGGTGGCAAGAACCCTAGCGTATAGCATCCAATATCGCTGAATACCTTAGCCGTTTGGTGCTCTTGGCGAAGAACATCGTTGAGTGCCTCATAGACATCTCTGTGACCACACCCTGGGCATAGTGCTGGTGGGCGGCTTGCTACATTCTCGCTCTTTGGATAAGGCAGCGCAACCTCGCCATTAAATGCTCTTGAAACATAGTCTGGGTTAAGTTCACCAACACGTGGAAGCTCCCCACTTAGGCGACCTAGCACCTTAATACCATTATCCAAGAGTCCACGCAACTGCTCCTCTACAAGAGGCTGACCCTCTTCCATAACCATAATCGACTCACACTCCTGTGCCATACGGCGTATCATATCCATTGGCAGCGGATACTGCGAAATTTTAATGACTGGGTAGTCACACTCGCCATCAAAATTTTCCATTAGGTAGTTGTATGCAATACCACACGCAATGATACCCATCTTTTTGTTAGGGGCATCAATGTACTTATTGAATGGTGAGGTCTCGGCAATTCTTCCTAGCTCAGCATAATCCTCCAACAGCACGTTATATCTCGCACGAGAGTTAGCAGGCATCAATACCCATTGCTTAGGGTTTTTAGGGTAAGATATTTCATTTTGCTCACGTATTGCGGTAAGGTTTACCACGGCACGAGAGTGGGCAAGTCTAGTTGTCATACGTACGAGCACTGGCAGCCCAATCTTTTCAGAGAGTTCAAAACCATAGGCAGCCACATCGTATGCTTCCTGTTGGTTGCGAGGCTCTAGAATTGGCAAGAATGCAAACTTAGCGTAGAAGCGTGAGTCCTGCTCATTTTGCGAAGAGTGCATCGAAGGGTCATCTGCCACAAAGACCAAGAGTCCACCATTTGCACCAGTCATACCAGAGTTAACAAAGGCATCGGCAGCGACATTTAGCCCAACGTGTTTCATACACACTATTGAGCGTTTGCCCATAAACGACATCCCAAGTGCCGCTTCCATAGCAGTCTTTTCGTTGCTGCTCCATTGGCGGTGAATGTTGCGTTCGATGGCAACCTTAGATTCTTGAATATACTCTCCAATTTCAGTTGATGGAGTCCCTGGATAGGCATACATACCCGAGAGTCCTGCATCAATAGCTCCTTGAGCAAAGGCTTGATTGCCAAGCAGTAATAATTTGTCCATAAAGTTATATGTTTTATTTTTTTGTAAATATTTTTTCGCCTTTCTTCCATCCTGCACCCCAAACTCTCGCATTATCCGCTAGGTGTCACAATTTTATATTTTTTAATATCGCCCGCTCCAAACCACTCAAAAACCCTCAATATTTCAATCACACGCCCCACTTACGTTAATAAAAAGAAGTCCCGCAACAAACTTAATAAAATTTTTGCATAACGACTATTATATTAATCATATTAGGTGTACAATTTGCTAAAATTATTAAAATAAGTGACACGTTACTTTTAACAAATATAAATATTTTTTCTGAGAGTTAAAAACATTTTCACATAAAATATCAATTATTTTTGTAACCATTCAGAATAGTAGATAGTCGAGCCTTAAAAACGAGCAAATCCGATCTCAGTAATCTTACGAGATCGGATTTTTGCAATGATATAGCTAGAAACATTTAGCATATAGCTACAAATGTATAGCCACAAAAAAGCC
>JAWXTM010000081.1:0-6634 GCA_044433505.1 Rikenellaceae bacterium | reverse complement strand
GTCAAATAGCCCGCTATTAGACCAAAAATGCGGCAAAAACTCACCACAAAATCTCATCCCAAATCCACCAAATCAATTTTTAGAAGTCCCCTAAAAACTGACCCCACTAAAAATTAAACATAAATTAATGAACATTTTAATCAGGTTTTAGAAGTTCCCTTGAGTAATGAAGTATTATATAATTGCAGGTGAGGCTAGTGGCGACCTACACGGCTCAAACCTTATCAAAGAACTAAAGTGTCAAGACCCCGAGGCAGAGTTTCGCTTCTGGGGAGGTGACAAGATGGAGGAGGCTTCTGGCACTGCTCCTACTATGCACTACCGCAATACTGCCATAATGGGCTTTAGCGAGGTGATCAAAAAATATCGAACTATTAAAGGATTTTTTAGGCTCTGTAAACAAGAAATCACTCAGTGGAATCCCGATTGTGTAGTCTTTATAGACTACCCTGGTTTCAACCTGCGGATTGCCAAATGGGCGCACTGCCAAGGCTTTAAGACCTTTTATTATATTGCCCCAAAGGTGTGGGCGTGGAAGGAGTATCGAGTAAAATCCATCAAGAAGTATATTGATAGGATGTTTGTGATTTTCCCCTTTGAGGTGGAGTGGTTCAGGGAGCGTGGCGTAAGGGTGAAGTATGTAGGCAATCCACTACTCGATGAGCTCTCTGCTCTTGAGAAACCTACCCACTCAGAAAAGATTATTGCTCTGGTGGCAGGCAGCAGGCGTGCCGAAGTGAAGCATAATCTGCCAGCTATGATTAAGACTCTGGAGAATTTACCAGACCACACAGGGGTTATTACGGGGGTGGATTGGTTGCCTAAAGAACTCTACCAAAATATAATAGGTGACAATCAGAACATTAGGATTGAGTATGGCAAGACCTACGATATTATGAGTCGTGCCGAGGCTGCGCTTGTCACATCGGGCACGGCTACTCTGGAGGCTGCGCTGCTGAACCTACCTCAAGTGGTGGGCTATCGAGGGCCTTCGTTTAATATGGCGGTAGCTAGATTGTTGTTAACGGGGCGTATTCGTTGGATCTCTTTGGTTAATATTATTATGAACCGCACGGTGGTCAATGAACTAGTTGGCAATAAGGTCTTTGTGGAGAAGAATGCCACAGTGGAGCTGCAAAAGATACTTCCTACGGGCAGCCAGCACGCTCGCATAATAGCTGAATATAACGAATTACGCACACTTATGGGCGAAACTGGTGCATCGAGAAGATGTGCACAAGGGATTTTAGAGGAATTATGAAGATAATAGTAATTGATAAAAGCGGAGAGCTATATGTTATGCCAGACACAGTGCTGCTGCGTAATGGTGACCCATACTACACTCCGAACTTTGCAACCACAGAGGGTGAAGATATAGTAGAGGGTATTACTATTAAGGTGACAAGGCTAGTAAAGTCTATTGCAGAGCGTTTTGCACACAGAGCGTGGGGGGAGTGGTGCGTGAGTCGTGACCATAGGTTATGCGGCGTTCACCATACCATTGGGCGTTGCTTTGACCGCTCCTTTGAGGTAGACCCACTCTGGCACACTAAAGAGGAACTCTCAAAAGAAGATTGCCAAATGATTGATAAACAAATTGCACTGGTATCGGAGTTTATTCAACTTCGAATCGGTGATTACGTTTTCATAGAAAAATGATAGAAATAGATGATAGAAATAGATGATAAAATAGTTGCAGGTGATGTTATTACCGCTCACTTCTGCTGCGATATTGGGCAGTGTAATGGACAGTGCTGCGTGGAAGGAAACTCTGGCGCACCACTGCTCGAAGACGAAATGAAAGAGTACGAAGTCCACTACGACACCTACAAAGAGTATATGACACCACAGGGTATCGAAGCTATCGAAAAACAGGGCTTCGGAGTGATGGACTTCGAGGGGGATTTGACTACTCCGCTCTTCGAGGGGCGTGGCGAGGCTGAGTGCGCCTACATTATCAAAGATAATGGTATCGCTTGGTGCGCCATCGAAAAGGCTTACCGTGAGGGGAAATGCCCCGTTAATAAACCTATCTCGTGCCACCTCTACCCTATTCGCTTGACCCATCTCAGAAATGGATTCACTGGGCTGCAATACAATAAATGGGATGTCTGCGCTGGTGCTGAACTCCTTGGTGAGAGTCGTGGTATAAGGGTGTTTCAGGCTGTGCGTGAAGCAATCGAAAGGCACTTTGGCAAAGACTTTTATGAACAGCTACAAGATGTAGCTGACTATATCGACGAAGAAAATGAACTACACGACAACGCAAATAGCTAATATCACGGGTGGAAAGCTCTTTGGGAATAGTGACACTTCTCTAGAAAGCGTCGCTATTGACTCCCGTACCATTGGGCTTAATGGCTCAACACTCTTTGTTGCGCTCTGGGGGGGTACTCGTAGTGGGAGTAGCTTTATTCAGAGTGCCCATAGCAGCGGTGTGCGTGCCTTTATGGTAAACCACCTGCCCGAAAATTGGAGCGAACTGGGGGACTTTATTGTAGTAAACGATACACTCGATGCCTTGCAAGAACTAGCAAAGTATCACCGTAGGCACTTCAGTGGCGAAGTAGTTGCAATTACTGGCAGCAATGGCAAAACTATTGTCAAAGAGTGGTTCGCTCAGCTGTGGGATAACTCCAATGGAGAGCTGATGCGCTCTCCACGCTCCTATAACTCGCAAATCGGGGTAGCTCTCTCGCTGCTTATGATTAAAGGAGATGAACGGGTCGCTGTGATAGAGGTCGGTATCTCCAAGGTCGGAGAGATGGCAAGGCTCAAAGAAATTGTAGAACCAACCCTTGCCGTAATTACTAATATCGGGGATGCGCATAGCGAAAACTTTAAGGACAATGCCCAAAAACTTAGCGAAAAACTGCTGCTGCTACAAGACGTAGAAAGAACGGTGCGTGGGGATATGGTAAGCCATAGCACTATCGAGGAGCATAATATGTGGTGCGTTGAGCAGATATACCGCAAACTCAACATAAGCTACCTTCGTGAAAAAGAACTCCTACCCCTTGCCCTTAGGCTCGAAGTACAACAAGGTGTGCTCAACTCTGTGATTATAAATGACTCATACTCAAATGACATTACTTCGCTACAGGCAGCTCTCGACTTTACGGTGCGTCAGGCTTTAGGCCGCCCACTCGTGCTAATACTTAGCGATATGGAACAGGTCTCAACCCTTGATAATCCATACCAAAGTGTCAAAAAACTTCTAGAAAATTACTGCATCCAAAGACTCTACACCATTGGCGAACAATCCATTCAACTAGGGGGTGAACACTATAACACCACCGAAGCATTGCTAGAGGGTATCAATATCTCGGAGTTAAGGGGTTCTGTGGTGCTTATTAAAGGGGCACGAAGCTATGGTGCTCAGCGCATTAGTGCTAGGCTGGAGGAACGTACCCATACCACCGCTATGGAGGTGAACCTCGGTCAAATTATTGAAAATTTCCGCTCCCTAAAGGCTCGATGCGCCCCACACGTTGAGTTTACCGCTATGGTCAAGGCAAATGCCTATGGGCTGGGGGCAGTGGATGTAAGCCGTGCTCTAGTAGAGGCTGGGGTAAGCAGGCTAGCCGTTGCCTTTACCGATGAAGGGGTGGAGCTTAGGCGTGCTGGAATAAATACGCCAATTATCGTGCTGAATTCCGATAGCGGATGCTATGCCGCTATGATTGAAAATAACCTCGAACCCGAGATTTTTTCGATAGAGTCACTACGACTATACAGTACTGAGGTGCATAAGGCTGGCGCAATACGAGCACGTGTGCACCTGAAAATTGATAGCGGTATGCACCGCCTTGGCTTTATGCAAGAGGATGTTGATAAACTATGCCAAGTGCTCACAAATACTGGCAATATCGAAGTTGCCACTATCTTTACACACCTTAGCTCGGCTGATGACCCCAGTGAAGATGACTTTACACGCTCTCAAATCACACTCTTTAAGAAGTTGAGTAGCAGGATTATAGACAGCTTGGGGTATGATGTGAAACTATCCATTGCCAATAGTGCAGGGACAGTGCGCTTTAGCGAGGCTCACCAAGATATTGTGCGCTTAGGTATTGGACTTTACGAAAATAGCGTTACGCTGCGTACCAAAATCTCCCAAATTAAAGAGATTAAGGCAGCCCAGAGCATAGGTTATAATAGGCGTGAGATTGCTCAGCGTGATATGAAAATTGCGATGCTACCGATTGGGTATGCCGATGGGCTGAGTCGTGCGCTGAGTTGCAGAGTGGGGAGCGTTAGTGTTGGTGGTGTGATGTGCGATATAGTGGGGAGCGTTTCGATGGATATTACCATAGTGGATATTACTGGGTTAGATGTGGCTGTTGGTGATAGCGTTATAGTTATGGGTTCTGGAGCACTCAGTGTGGGGGAGGTTGCAGGCAGGTGTTCTACTATTTCGTATGAGGTGTTGTGTGGTATTGCTAGAAGGATTAAGCGTTTATATTATTTTTAGAGGTTGTTTTAGTCTGTAATAATACAAGCGGCACCATAAAATGGCACGTGACTTGCAAAAACACACACCCAAAATACTCAACCAATGTTTAACAATAAATTATTTCTTGTCGCTATGATCTTTACTGTCGCTCCACTCCCATACCCTACCGATGGACTTGAACCACTTATGAGCCGTGAAACCCTCGACTACCACTGGGGAAAACACTACGCTGGCTATGTCGCTAAACTCAATGAACTTATCGCAGGCTCTGAATTCGAAGATTTCGAAACCCTCGAAGATATTATGCTACGCTCCACAGGCGTAATCTACAATAATGCCGCTCAGGCGTGGAACCACCGCTTCTTCTTCGAACAATTTTCCATATCCCCAAAACAAGAAGTGGAAGGTGCGCTAAAGAGTGCGCTAGATCGTGACTTTGGTGGATATGACCTCTTTGCCGAAAAATTTGCCGCTGCCGCACTTTCGCTCTTTGGCTCAGGCTGGGTATGGCTAGTGAGCGACGAGGGTGGCAAACTCTCAATAGTGGCTACCCAAAATGCCAAAAATCCTGCTACCGAGGATGGGCTAACTCCACTGATGGTCATTGACCTCTGGGAACACGCCTACTATATTGATCATCGCAATAGACGTGCTGACTTTATTAAAAACTTTATGGCACTGCTAGATTGGAAAGTAGTGGAATCACGCTACTTATAAAGAATTCAGTTCCATAATCCCAGAAAAAGTTGTAAATTTGTCGTAGTTTTTAAAAAAAAATAACAACGATGGATTTAATTTCTCTTTCTCTTGGCATATTTATAGGCTTGATTATTGGCGGAGTTGTGGTGATGCTAATTATGCGCAGTTCGGCACGTGCTCTTGCCCAGCGCAACGACGAACTCACCCAACAGACAATGTTGCAGTTCGAACAACTCTCACAGCGCATCTCTCGTGAGCAAAGCGAGGACTTTCAACGCCAAAGTGCTAGCCAAATCGCTACTCTAATTGCTCCGCTAAACCAAACTATTAGCGCATTTAAGGAGCATAATGAGTTGCAACAAAAGCATAATGAAGCAAAGATTCATTCGCTGCTCGACCCACTATCTCGCTCGATTGCGACTTTCAAAGAGAGGGTGGAGAATAATCTAGTGGAGCAAACCAAGCAAAACTCCTCGCTGGAATCTCTTATAAAAAACCTTGTGGATACTACCTCTAAGGTTGGTGCTGAGGCAAATAATCTGGCATCGGCTCTGAAAGGTGATGTAAAGAAGATGGGGAATTGGGGTGAGGTTATACTGGAGTCTATACTCGAAGGCTCTGGACTTCTGAAGGGTAGAGAGTATGATACCCAAGCGACCCTTAAGGACGAAGATTCAGGCAAGGTGCTTCGCCCTGATGTGGTTGTTAACCTGCCCGAGAATCGTAAAATTATAATTGACTCAAAGGTGTCGCTTATTGCCTATGATAGGTATGCAGCGGCTCAAACTCCTGAGGAACAGAAGCTTGCAGTCTCGGAGCATCTTCGCTCTATAAAGTGTCATATCGACGAGCTTTCTGCCAAGGAGTATGATACACTTTTGGGTGCATCGCTCGACTTCACTATGATGTTTATACCTGTTGAGCCTGCCTATATGGTGGCGATTAATAATGATTCCGAGCTATGGAATTATGCTTATAAGAAGCGTATAATACTTATTTCTCCGACGAATTTGGTGGCGTGTCTGAAGCTTATAGCGGATCTTTGGAAGAGGGAGATGCAGAGTAAGAATGCACAGAAGATAGTTGAGCGTGCTGAGTTGTTGTATAGTAAGTTGAGCACATTTGTGGTTACTATGCAGAAGGTTGGGGGTTCTTTAGATAGTGCAAAGGATCATTATGACAAGGCATTGGGGCAGTTGAGTCAGGGTCGAGGCAATCTTATTTCGCAGGCAGAGAAGTTGCGAGAGATGGGGTTGAAGTCGCAGTCAAAGATTCCCGAGAGTTTGATAAACGAGTAGTTGTTGGTTCTGTTTGGGGTTAGGGGGGTATAGACCCTTTTGTGATTTAGCTTTAGTCTGCTATAGCTTGTATTATAACAAACTTTAGGGGACTTCTAAAAATTGATTTGGTGGATTTGGGATGAGATTCGAAGGTGAGTTTTTGCCGCATTTTTGGTCTAATAGTGGACTATTTGACCAA
>JAWXTM010000080.1:0-6697 GCA_044433505.1 Rikenellaceae bacterium | reverse complement strand
TCCACTAATGCCGCAATACTAGCAGTTTCTAAAAGCTGAGAGTCAGCATTAACCTCCCCCGTGAGAACATTGTACGAAGTGTATACATCAGTGGTGTAGCTTAGCTTCACACCTGTTGGTATAGAGCTTGCCACCACTAGTTCTGTAATGTCGGTGGTCGCTACATTGATACGTGCCAATGGACGAGATAGGGTAAACGAGATAGGTTTGCCGTCGAAATTTTCCACAACGTAAGCCCCTGCAAATGTACATAAAAATATTTAATCCACCAAATATAGTGGATTTTTTTATCTTCCAATGGTTGCAAAAATAATAAAAAATCTAATCCCAAATCCACAATACTCAATTTTTAGAAGTCCCCTGGAGAGTGCCTCTTTTTTTTTGTGCTATAGGGTAGAGAGAATTCCTAACCCTTGAAAATGTCATCCTGCCAATTTACAAAATAAACCCGCTGCGTAGCACGTGTTACTGCCGTGTATAACCACCGCTGAAAATCTCGTGTGAAAACCTCACTGCCAAACAATAACCTATCAATAAAAATACGCTTCCACTGACCTCCCTGAGCCTTATGGCACGTCACAGCATATCCAAACTTTATCTGAAGTGCTCCCCAATACTCATTCTCCATTATCTTCTTATAACGCTTGCGCCTCTCACCTATCTCTAAATAATCCTTCTCAATCTCATAAAACAAACGCTCGCTATCCTCTCGTGAAAGTGCTGGTGCCTCACTATAAAGCGTGTCAAGGAGCACCTTGCACTCCAACGTATAATTATCATAGTCAGGAAACCGAAGCCGCAAAGTTGCAAACCTAAAACCGTAAATCTCGTGATTGCGCACCACTCGCTCCACCACCGCTATATCTCCATTGGCAATGAAATTTATCTTATCGGACTTCTCCCTCTCCGCAATATAATAATTATTCTTTACCACCATAATAATATCACCCGAACTTAACTCCTCGCAATTATCCAACACCGTTCGCCTGATGCCCCGATTATACTCCACCGCTCGCTTATTAGAACGAGTTATTACGATGGTATCCTCAATGCCCACTTCACTATAAGCACTCTCCAACTCCTCGATAAGCTCGCCACCGTGGATTGTCCGAACATCAGACGCCCTGCATAGACGTGGAGCTATCACAAAATCCTTCTCTATATCTTTCCTTAGAATAGTGGCATTTTTGAGTATGCCAGAGTCCGCAGCCTGACGCACCACCTCCTTAATCGTAGAGTACTGAACCGTGCCATACTCATTCATATCATAAGGATTCAAAGCTGGCGAGAAACTAAGCCCAACGGGTGGCAACTGTGCATCATCGCCCACAAGGATTAGCTTATTGCCCTCACCCATCCTAATATAATCCACCAAATCATCAATTAAATGACCAGAGCCAAAGGTTGAGCTCTTGGTCGAAGTATCTGTGTTCGACAACATCGACGCCTCATCGACAATATATATTGCATTTTTATTCTTATTATAATTCAACGAAAAATTTCCGCCACCTGCTCCCAAACTTTTTTGACGATATATTTTTTTATGAACCGTTGTGGCACTATGCCCACTGTACTGACTAACCACCTTTGCAGCTCGACCCGTCGGAGCTAGCATAAAGAATTGTATATTAAGACTTTTAAGCGCATTGACCAGTGCAGCTATAATAGTGGTTTTACCCACACCTGCATACCCGTTGAGTATGAAAATATCATCTAAACTGCCATCCGAAATAAATTCCGCCAAATTTTTTACAACATTTTTTTGCTCTAAAGTTGGTGGAAACCCAAAATTGTTGTATATTTGGGTCGAAAAGTCACGAGGTGCCATAGTTTTCTCTGCTAAATTAATGGGGAGGTGTAATGGTTACTTAAAAAGTATTAATGGACAAAGATAACTAAAAAATAACAAATATGAAAGCAATCTTACAAATCATTCTTGCTGGTGCAGTAATCGCACTCGGCTACTGGATTTTTACAATCTTCAAAACACCTATTGACTTTAACTCCGCTCGCACTGCTCGTGAAGAAGTAGTGGTTGAACGACTTAAAGACATCCGTACCGTACAACGTGCATTCCGTAATGCTAATGGTAAATTTGCTGGCTCTTTCCAAGAGCTATTTGACTTCTATCACACTGACTCTATGAAGGTTATCCTTGCTATTGGTAGCGAAGATGACTCCTCTGCAATGGGGCAACTCGTACGTGTCGAAAGCTTTCTTAAAATGTCTGACACAATCTTCAACCACCGTGGTAAAGACTTCGTGATTGAAGAAATCCAATACATTCCATTCTCGGAACTTGCTACTGGTAGCAAAGTGAGGTTCGCTATGGATACTGCAACTATCGTTACTGAATCTGCAATCGCTATCCCTGTATTCGAAGCATTCGCTAAGTACCCTCTTTTCCTTGGTGACCTCGATAAACAAGAACTTATCAACTACCGTGACGAAAAGGTTAACACACTTCGTCGTGCTGATGGTCTGAAAGTTGGCTCTACTACTGAGTCTACCAACGAAGCTGGTAACTGGGAATAACCTAAGGATTGGCAAATTATTGATGAATAAATATTTTGAAGGACAATCCATTCAGGTTACTCTGAGTGGATTTTCTTTTTTTAGGGATAATTGTAGAATTGAGTGCGCTGAACTAAGTAGTAAGCTCTCAGAGGTTGAGCTTCAGCAAATCAATCTCGTGGAGTGGAACACCCCTAAAGTGCTGATTATTCCGTTCGAGATATTCGACCACGCACTGCTTAATACATACCTAAAAACTACTAAGCTGATTGATGAGACCACAGAACGTGCTCTCTTTGCTGTCTCTGGTGATTTTGTTGCTGTATGGGCTGCATCGCTCGATAATATCGAATACATTGAGGAGCAACTGCCCGAAGCACTCAATACACACCCTCTGCTTAAACTACTCGAAAAGGTAGCCTACCAAAATCAGAGTGTCGTTGCAATCGAAGTCTACGATATATCACTGCTGCACATTGTCGTAAGCTCGCAAAATGGGGTGGAGTTTGCCCAGTCCATCACTATTAACTCCCTAGAGGATATACTCTACTACATACTGAAGCTAACTGAAGGAAATAATGTAAAACAAATCATTATCTCTGAATTTACACCTAACTATGTAACCGATTTTTTATCACCTTACTTTAGGGGACATCTAAAAATTGACCCCACTAAAATTTAACAAATAAAAAAGGATGTAAAGAAATAGTTTTTGGTGCCTTTAGGCGATATTTTGGTTGATTTTTCACCCTTTTTCTCTCGAATAGCCCGCTATTAGAGATAAAATGCGGCAAAAACTCACCTTCAAAATCTCATCCCAAATCCACCAAATCAATTTTTAGAAGTCCCCTTAAAAACATGAGAATTGTAGGAGGAACGCACCGTGGTAGAATTATCTCACCACCATCGAACTTTAAAGCACGCCCAACAACCGACTTTGCCAAAGAGAATCTCTTTAATATGCTCACTAACTACTTCGACTTCGAGGAGGTTAGTCTGCTTGACCTATTCTCTGGAACTGGCTCTATATCATACGAGGCTGCCTCTCGTGGCGCAGAACGTGTGCTGAGCGTAGAGGGCAACTCTCTGCACCAACGCTTTATTGCAAATACAATAAAATCACTGGGGCTAGACTCCATTCAAAGCGTGAGAAGCAATGTCTTCACCTTTCTGAAAAGCTCCTTCACAGAACAATTTGACGTTATATTTGCTGACCCTCCCTATGATCTGGCTGAACTAGACACCCTGCCTAAATTGATTCTCGACAAAGGAATCCTCAGAGAGGATGGGCTACTGGTATTCGAGCACTCCGCTGACTACGACTTTAGCCAAAACGAACGCTTCTGGCAACACCGCCACTACGGCAGTGTCAATTTTTCACTCTTTAAATAACCAATGTCCGACACTCTACATATTGTTAGAGCCTCTGCTGGTTCAGGTAAAACATACCAACTAGCAGCAAACTATATTGCTAAAGCTATCAACGCTGAAAACCCTCGTACACAATTCCGCTCAATACTGGCTGTTACCTTTACTAACAAGGCTACTGCCGAAATGAAAAGTCGTATTATTGAACTCCTAGGACAACTCTCCAATGGTGAAAATAATGAGTTTAAAGACCTCATCCAGCAACTTACTGGGATGGCAAGTTCGGATATTCAAACTAACTCATACAAGGCTCTCTGCGGAATACTCACTGACTACTCTGCCTTTGCAATATCGACCATTGATGCCTTCTTTCAACGTATTGTGCGCAGCTTCTTTTATGAACTGGGGCTTGACGTGCGCTATGAGGTGGTGCTTGAACGCAAAGGTGCACTCATCGAAGCTATTGACCAAATCGTTGAACGTAGCGCAACGGACAGTGCCTTGAGTGCAAAAATCTCACGCCTTGTGCAATACAAAATTGACCAAGGACAACGCATAAACTTTCGCAAAGAATTCACTGCACTCTTCGATAATGCTGCTCAAAGCGGCGCACTAAATAGTACGAAAATAAGCTCTGATAGTGCTGAGCTGAAATTCGACTCGCTGGCCGATATGGCAGACACTGCTAAAGATAGATTTATTGAACTCTGTCACTTTGCGAGGGAACTAATGCTGAGTCACGGAATATCTGCGGCTGACTACAAGGGACAAAGTCGCTCCTTTGCCGCTTACTTCTTTAAAGTAAAAGAGTCCTCTAAAATTGAAAAAATATCGAAAGCACTAACCAACGTCGCACGTGAAGACAGTACTGTAGAAGAGTTCCTGAAAAAAGGTGCGCATAACAACGAAACCGCCACACTGCTCTTCGATAGACTAAAAAGTTGCGCACAAGAACTCATAACTCTCAATATGTTTGTGAAAACATTTGAGGCCATAAATAATACCTACGCTCGTTATGCCCTGCTAGCAACTCTGCAACAACGCATCAATGAAATTATGACAACTCGTGGGGAACTTTCACTAGATACAACCCCTAGTCTGCTTCGTGAACTAACCAACCAAGCCTCCGTTCCCTTTATCTTTGAAAGACTTGGCACAAAATACGACACTATCTTTATCGACGAATTCCAAGATACCTCCTACGCACAATGGGAAGCCTTCAAACCGCTGCTGGAAGAGGCCGTCTCGAAATCGCAACAAATGGCAGTAATGATAATAGGAGATGTAAAGCAGGCAATCTACAGATGGAGAGGTGGGGACTGGACACTGCTCGCTAATGGAGTAGACAGAGATATGGGGGGTGGGATTATTAAAAATGTATCGCTCAATACCTCGTGGCGAAGTGAAGCGGAAATCGTTGAATTTAACAACAAAATATTTAAAGAGGTTATCTGTGCTGCGCAAAAAAAAATCGAACCATTTGTCGAAGAATCAAACAATAAGGAGACGCTTCTAGAACAACTTGCTGGGGCATACGACAACTTCACGCAGCTGATAGCTCCCTCAAAAAAACTAAAGCGTCAAGGCTATGTCGAAGTAACACGCTACGATGAGGAGCAAACCAAAGTATGGATTGTCGAAACTATCCTCGAACAACTACAACACAGAAACGCTGCGCAAGTGGCAATACTGGTGCGCAATAAACAACACGGCGCACTCATATCACAGGTGCTCTATGACGCTGGAATACAATTTGTTAGCGACGATGTGCTGACTCTTGGCTCTTCGTCTATTGTCTGCTTTGTGATAAGTGTACTACGATATATGGTCAGTGAAGATGCTGTGGTGCTTGCTGCTATAAATCACTTTCTTGGGAAACCCTTTAAAACAGAAATGTCACAAGAAGATAGCACACTACTAAACTCCATTAAACGTGACGAACTGCTCTCTATAATAGAGCATATTGTTGCGCACTTTAAACTTGAGGATAAAGACCTGCTATACCTGCAATCGCTCTATCTTGCCGCTCACGAATTCTCGAAACAAAACCCCTTCGACTCTATTGATGTATTTATTGAACTATGGGAATCAAAGCTCTCTAACTCTACAATCTCACTAGGCGAAAATAAAAATGCTGTACGCATACTAACTATCCATAAATCAAAGGGACTTGAATTTGATACAGTTATCGTGCCTTATACCCAATGGAGTATATTCCCTACGGGGAATGACAACTATATGTGGCTGGATGATAGCAGCGGTGGGTACCTCTCTGACTTTGGGTTATACCCTATTAAGTATCGCAAGGAATTGTGCCAGACCGCCTTTGCCGAAGATTACTACAAAGAGGGAGTTGCCTCGGTGGTGGATAATGTGAATCTTCTTTACGTTGCGCTAACCAGAGCAGCCAAAGAGCTATATATTGGGTTGGGTGATGAGATTAAATCGACACAGGTTGGTTCGTTGCTAGATGATGCAATTCCTGATGAGAGGGTGGTTACGTACGGTGAGAGATCGGTCTTAGAAGTTAATCCAAAGGATCAAACTCAATCTACTTTTATTTCTATAGAGTCACTTGAAAGCTATGAGCTACCACCGTTCTACACAGAGTAAGAGCAGTAGCATAATGTTTTAGCTCTCGGGCATACCAGATGCCCAAAGTCTACTATAGCTAGTAGTATTACAGACTAAAATAATGAAAGTTTTTTGGTTCTTTTGTTCACAAAAGAACGATGGAATCAGTCCGCTAGAGCAATAGCAAGGCGAATGCCTTGCCTAAAAATCAAAGACAAAAATCTTTCGGTTGTACAACCGA
>JAWXTM010000079.1:0-6998 GCA_044433505.1 Rikenellaceae bacterium | reverse complement strand
CTTTGATTTTCTCTCTTTGCATTAGGCGCATAGCGGTGCCTATGTAACGCAGTGCAAAGAGAGAAAAGCGAAGTGACAGATACTTAGCAAAATAGATGAGAGAAATTTAAACAGATTCTTAATAGAATGACGAACTTTACACACCTACATACTCACTCCTACTATTCGGTGCTAGATGGTGCGGCTTCAGTACAGAAGCTAGCCGCTCGTGCAGCAGAGATGGGGCAAACTGCTCTTGCACTTACCGACCACGGGAATATGTACGGTGCGCTAGAGTTTCACTACGCTACTAAAAAGGCAGGGATTAAACCCATACTAGGGTGCGAGGTCTACGTTGCCGAACTCTCTCGCCACGATAGAACAAAGCGTAGCGGCGACCACCTTATACTACTCGCCAAAAACCTCACTGGCTACCATAACCTAATCAGAATGGTGTCATACGGCTTTATGGAGGGTTTTTATTACTCACCACGCATAGATAAAGAGTTGCTGGAGAAATATCACGAAGGGATAATCTGTTCATCAGCGTGCCTTGGGGGAGAGATTCAAGGCTATATTATGGACGATAATGACCAGAAGGCACGAGAGGCGATTGAATTTTACAAGGGGCTGTTTGGTGAGGATTTTTACTTAGAGATGCAGCTGCACCCCAGTGGCGACTCAACGCTCGACAGCAGGGTCTATCACAACCAAGTAAAAGTAAATAGAAAACTCAGGGAGTATTCCCGTGAGTATGGCATAAAGTGTATTGCCACCAACGACGTGCACTACACTATGCAGGATGATGCCCCTGCGCACGACCGCCTAATATGCCTTAGCACACGGTGCGATTTGGACGACCCTAAGCGTATGCGCTACACCACCCAAGAGTGGTTGAAGAGTTACGATGAGATGCTCTCGCTCTTTGGACAGGATAATATCGACCTACTAGAAAATACTCAAGAGATTGCCGATAAGGTAGAGGTGTATGATTTGGAGTCACGCCCTCTGATGCCAAACTTTCCGCTGCCAGATGATTTTAGTGTAGATACTGCAAGATTAGAGGAGCACCTAAAGGAGGCTGACGATTCTAAAATTCCAATGGAGGAGCTTCGCACACGTGGCGAACAACAACAATACCTAGAGCACCTAACACGCAAGGGTGCTGAACAGAGATATGGCACTCCCCTACCCCAAGAGGTCGAGGAGAGGCTGGAGTTTGAATTTGCCACTATCGAGAAGATGGGCTACCCTGGTTACTTCCTTATCGTATGGGATTTTATCAAGGCTGCACGTGATATGGGAGTGTCGGTTGGGCCTGGTCGTGGTTCTGCGGCAGGTGCTGTGGTAGCCTATGCCCTTGGGATTACCAATATCGACCCGATTAAGTATGGACTGCTATTTGAAAGGTTTTTGAACCCTGAGCGTGTATCAATGCCCGATGTCGATATTGACTTTGACGAAGATGGCAGGGCACGTGTACTACAATACGTAGTCGAGAAATATGGCAGAAAACGTGTTGCCAATATCGTTACCTTTGGTACTATGGCGGCACGCTCATCTATAAAGGATGTGGCACGTATCCAAAAGCTAGACCTAAGGCAAGCAGACCGTCTAGCCAAACTAGTGCCCGAAAGCCCTGGCACTACCCTCGCCAAAGCATTTAAAGAGGTGTCGGAGCTTAACGATGAGCGCAGTAGCGACGATCCACTAATTCGCCAAACACTTCAATATGCCGAAAAGCTGGAGGGTACGGTACGCCAAACTGGTGTGCACGCCTGCGGTGTTATTATCGGCAAGGATGATTTGGAGAACTTTGCGCCAGTGGCATCATCGAAGGATGCTGAGCTATATGTAGTGCAGTACGAGGGTAAGTTGGTCGAGAATGTGGGGCTACTCAAAATGGACTTCCTTGGGCTAAAGACCCTCTCTATTATAAAGGATGCTGTGGAGAATGTAAAACTCTCACGTGGCATTGACATTGATATTAATAATATACCGCTAGACGATAAAAAAACCTTTGAGCTATACAGTGCTGGCGATACCACGGGGCTATTCCAGTTCGAAAGCCCTGGGATGAAAAAGCACCTTAAGGGACTAAAGCCAAACCGCTTCGAGGATCTTATTGCAATGAATGCTCTGTATAGACCAGGCCCAATGGAATATATCCCTACCTTTATTGCACGTAAGCACGGTAGAGAACCAATTAAATACGACCTACCAGCAATGGAGGAGGTGCTCAAAGAGACTTATGGTATTACGGTCTATCAGGAGCAGGTTATGATACTCTCTCAGGTGCTAGGTGGCTTTACTAAGGGTCAGGCCGATACTCTGCGTAAGGCAATGGGTAAGAAGCAGCGTGCAGTGCTAGATAAGATGAAGCCAGTCTTTATCGAGGGTGCTGCAAAGAATGGTCACCCTAGCGAGGTTTGCGAAAAGATTTGGAGTGACTGGGAGGCGTTTGCTGAGTATGCATTCAACAAGTCGCACTCAACTTGCTACGCTTATGTATCCTACCAGACTGCCTACCTAAAGGCCCACTACCCAGCGGAATATATGGCGGCAGTACTTAGCCGTAACCTCAATGATATTAAGAAAATTGGCTTCTTTATGGATGAGTGTAAGCGTATGGATGCACCAGTTCTGGGTCCTGACGTTAACTACTCCTACTCTCGCTTTGCTGTAGATAAGGGGGGTAATGTTCGCTTTGGTATGGCAGGCATTAAGGGTGTTGGCGCAGGAGCTGTCGAGGCTATTGTTTCGGAGCGTGAGAAGGGCGGACTCTTTAAAGATATATATGACTTTGTGGAGCGTGTTAACCTAACATCGGTCAACAAAAAGGCATTCGAATGCTTGGCTAACTCAGGGGCATTTGATGGACTTATCACTTGTTCTCGTGCTGCGCTTTCGGCAGTAGACACTGACAGTAAGGCTGGTAGCTTTATCGAGGTACTAATGCGCTATGGCAACCTTATACAGTCTGAAAAAGAAAGCTCCGTAAATTCTCTCTTTGGGGATTTAGGCAGCAGCTCTATGGTCAAAAAACCTGACTACCCTCGCCTAAGCGAAGAGCAGGAGTGGGGCAAGCTAGAGATGCTCGACAAAGAGCGTGACCTGATTGGTATATACCTTTCGGCACACCCTCTGGATGACTACCGTGTGGTTATCGAAAAATATTGTACGGCTGCTACCTCAGACCTTGATAATCTCGAAAACCTTAAGGGTAAAGAAGTTATGATGGGGGGCATTGTCACCAAGGTAATGAACCTATCCACCAAACAAGGAAAACCCTACGGACGCTTTACTATTGAGGACTTTAGCGGCTCGCACGAGTTTGTACTCTTTTCGAAGGACTGGGAGACTATGCGCTACCATATTATGCCACAAAACACCCTACTGCTACGCATAAAGGTTGAGCCACGCCGCTTTGGTGGCGATGGGCTAGAGGTTAATATCACTAGCATAAAGCCGCTGAGCGATGTGCTGGATAAGGATATTCGAGAACTTAAAATTATGCTACCCGTGGAGGAACTAAACACTACCTTTGTGGAGGAACTTTTAGCTCTTGTTGACTCTAATAAAGGCTCTATTGGTATTAAAGTTGTTCTGTACGATAGCGCAGAAGGCATTAGCGTGACACTAAACTCACGTAAATATCGTGTAGAGCTATCCCGTGAACTAATTGACAATCTAGATAATCAAAATATAAACTACAAAATTTCTTAAAAAAAATGGCACAAGCAATTACTACGGCAAACTTTGCCGAAATCAAATCAAGTGAACTACCAGTTATTATCGACTTTTGGGCTGAGTGGTGCGGACCTTGCAGAATGATTGGTCCTATCATCGAAGAGATGGCAACTGAATTCGAAGGTCGTGCAATTATCGGCAAATGTGATGTTGACACTAACGACGACATTGCAGCAGAATTTGGCATCCGCAGCATCCCAACTGTAATTTTTCTGAAGGGTGGCGTTGTTGTTGACAAACAAGTTGGCGCAACTTCAAAAGCTGCTCTTGTCGAAAAACTCGAAAAATTATTCTAATAATGACCAAAAAGATTCTACTACTTGGCTCTGGTGAACTCGGCAAAGAATTTGTGATTGCGGCACTTCGCAAAGGGCAATATGTAGTTGCCTGCGATAGCTATGCAGGCGCACCAGCTATGCAAGTTGCCCAGGAGTCAGAGGTTCTCGATATGCTGGATGGCGAAGCGTTACTGAGAGTTATCGAAAAGCACGCCCCTGACTTTATCGTCCCTGAAATCGAAGCAATCCGCACCGAAGTACTCTATGACTGCGAGAAGCAAGGCATTAGTGTAGTACCAAGCGCACGTGCAGTAAACTTTACAATGAACAGAAAGGCAATCCGAGAGCTTGCTGCGGTGGAACTCGGACTAAAGACTGCAAAGTACCTCTACGCCACCTCGCTAGAAGAACTTGCTACCGCTGCATCTAAGATTGGGTTTCCTTGCATCATTAAACCTCTTATGTCGTCGTCGGGCAAGGGTCAGTCGATTGCTAGAACTGCCGAAGACTTAACCCACTCGTGGGAGTATGGCATTTCGGGCAGCAGGGGGGATATTAAGGAGCTTATAGTAGAGGAATTTATTGCCTTTGATAGCGAGATTACGCTACTCACTGTTACCCAGAATAACGATAAAACTCTATTCTGCCCACCGATTGGTCACGTACAAAAGGGTGGGGATTATCGTGAGAGTTTCCAGCCAGCTCCAATATCTAAAGAACACCTTGCTCAGGCGCAAGAAATGGCAGCGAAGATTACTGCGGCACTTGGTGGAGCAGGTCTTTGGGGAGTAGAGTTCTTTTTGAGCGAGGAGAATGGGGTTTATTTCTCGGAGCTGTCGCCACGTCCACACGACACTGGTATGGTTACGCTTGCTGGCACACAGAGCTATAGCGAGTTTGAGCTACACCTTCGTGCAGTACTTTCGCTACCGATTCCTGAGCTAAAGCTCAAGCGCATTGGAGCTAGCGCAGTGGTACTATCAGACAAGGTAATTGACAGAGCACCAGAGCATAGTGGCATCGAGGAGGTACTAAAGAATCCTGATGCAGATGTACGTATTTTTGGTAAGCCTACAGCTAGGGTTAATCGCCGTATGGGCGTAGTTGTGGCAAGTGCTGAGATTGGCTCTTCGCTCGACGAACTACGCAAAGCGACCATTGCTGAATCCGAAAAGATCAGCGTAAATTAGATTGCATATAATAATTCATAAAAGAGGTGTGCTTTTTAGTACACCTCTTTTATGTTAAACCCATATTATTCATTACATTTTCAATTTAAACGCTCAAATACAATAAGTTTAAAAATGTCATCTTAAACGACTACATAAATAAATAAATGCAGAAACCATATAACCGAATCACCACAAATACAATGATAGAGCAAAAATATTACTAAATATTTTTACTAATGTAATATCATATCTAAAATACTCAAACTTTACAGACTGTGCAATACCTGAAAAATACATTACATTGCAAGTAAAATACGAAAAAATTACTAACGACTTTTTTTCTTTAAAAAAAATAAAACTCAAGACTTGTTTATCAAAAAAAATGTCATACATTTGTAATACAGATGTAGTTCGCCAGTGTTGCGAATCGTGTTAAAATTACCAAAAAATTACATTTACTAAAACAAAAAAAACAAAATGAAAAAACTCTTTTTATTTTTGCTATCTCTTTCGGTAGCTATTCTCTCATCTTGTAATAATACAGATCCAGATCCAGATCCAGAACCTACTCCAGATCCTGAGACTTTTGGTATTACTCTCTCTGTATCAGAAGTTGGTGACGATAGCGCACTTGTCTCGCTTAATATGACCAGCGCAACGGCAATGTACTACAGCTACAAAATGGCAGACGGTAGCGAATTCACTATTGAAGAGCTTCTAGAAGCAAATGAATTGACTGAAAATTCCGAATTTACTATCTCGCCACTTGCTCCGCTAACATCGTATATCGTGTGTGCAGTAGCTGTTGATGCGGACAACAACCTCACTAGCGAAGTTGTTACCGAGAGCTTCACCACAACCGAAAAAGTTATTGATGGCCCTCCTACCGTATCTATTGAGGTTAGTGACATTACATCTTCAACTTGCCTTCTTGGATTCATTATGGACAATGCAACTGCAATGTACGTAACTTGGAGACCTACTTCAAGCGGAGAGGTAACTGAAGAAGAACTTTACTCACAGGGCAAAGCATACGAAACCATCTACCAATATGTTTCAGGACTTTACTATAGCACTGAGTATGTTGCTGCTGCAATCGCAGTTAACGAAAATACTGGTGAAACTAGCGAGATCTTTACCCTTACATTTACTACTGAAGATCCTGCTGGTGAAGAGGAGTTTGAGTGGAATGGCGAATTCTACGATGGCGTTTTGCAATATATGGGAACTCACAAGAGCGATAACAATATAGGCCTTTACAAGATTAACCTAACTACTAACGCTTTCACATTTGACACTTACGGCTTTGTTTACCCTAGCACTGACTACGATATTGGTATTGCTACAAATCTATACCTTTACGGCGATGTTCCTACTGGCAACGTAGCTCCTCCAGTACCTGGAACTTACACCCTAGGCGAAGGTGCTAACAAGTTTACATTTGAAAGCAACTACACTACTAGTTATTTAAGTTATGTTACTACCCTTTACTATGGTACGCCTACATTCTATAGCATTGCCGAAGGTACTGTAACAATTACTGATAATGGTGATGGATCATTTACTTACGATACTCACTTTATGGCTAAAAACGAAGACGAAGGCTTCGAGGATGCACCACTTCAAGAGATTATATACACTTACACAAGCTCTGAAAACTTTGCTGATAACTACGGTAACTTAAAATAAATTTAACATATACTAACTAAAAAAAATCATTATGAAAAAAAACTTCCTGTCGGGAGGGCTTGTAATGCTACTAGCAGTATTGATGTCACTTGTGTGCACCATCAATACTGCTAATGCAGGTCCAGCTTAT
>JAWXTM010000078.1:0-7286 GCA_044433505.1 Rikenellaceae bacterium | reverse complement strand
ATTTGACCAAAAAAAGGTGAAAAATCAACCAAAATATCGCCCTGGTGGCATCAAAACCTATTTCTTTACATCCTTTGTTATTTGTTAAATTTTTGTGGGGTCAATTTTTAGAAGTCCCCTTTAATAACCTGTTGTATATCATCTCAGCTGTAATGCCTTCAAGGCAGGCATAGTCGCCACGCCGACACGCTTTGTTGCCATACACTGAGCAGGGTCTGCACGCCATACATAAGCTCACCACATCCTCGGTGCTTTGACCATAGCCCAAAAAGCCAGCCAATGGATGGGTCGCTCCCCAGATAGATACCACCCTGACCCCTAGTAACGAACAAAGGTGCATTGCCGAAGAGTCCATTGCTACCATCACATCTAGGTTTGCCATCAAGTCCATCTCCTCTTTGAGCGTGACACGACCAATCGCCGAGGTGCAATTCGGGAAACTCTCTACGAGGGTCTGAGCTAGAGCACGCTCCTGAGAGCCTCCCCCAAAGATAAATACTCGTGTGTCAGGCGTGTTAGTTGCTATCACTTCAACAAGCTCTCTTACCACTCTGAGTGGCAGCATCTTACCCCTATGTTTAGCAAAGGGAGCAATGCCAATCCACTTCTGATGCTTAGCACCAGCAAATTCAGGCACTGTGCGCTGGGTTCGAGGCAGCATATTATTGCTTAGCGTCACTTCAAAACCTGCTCTATTAAAGACATCGGCATAGCGTTCAACGCTGCTTTTTTGTTGAGTGAGTTTCTTGTTTTTAGTTCTGCAAAGTGCTTTTTTGCCAGTTCTACCTTTATCAATAGAGTAGGTTTTGACACCCCTTAACCTAAAAAATAGAGTGAGTAATTTACTAAAGAGCTTAGTGTTAAGGTCAAGTACTGCGTCGAAGCAATACCTCGCCCTAAGTTCCTTAAAGAGTCTAACAATGCCACTAAAACCTTTGTGTTTTCCTTTTAGATCAAGCTCAAAGAACTCAACCTCAGGGGAATCAAAAAAGAAGGGTTGCATAAACTTCGGGGTCAGCATCACTACCCGCACCTCATTGCCATAACGCCTCTGCACCTCTTTGAGTACTGGAGCTGTCATAGCAACATCGCCCATAGCCGATGCACGAATTACAAGTACTGTCTTCACACTTATTTTTGGTTAGCGTAGAGCACAGGGTTTAGCGCAGGGTCATTGTACATCTTCATCTGTTTGTAGGTTTTGATGTACTTTCTGCCAGCCTCAATATCTTCGAGCAGTTCTTCGATGGCACGAGTAAGGTCTTCCCACTGCATAAGTAGCACTTCGAGCTTTTGTGCACACGCTTCTTGTTGCGAGCCTTCACGCAGGCTCTCTACTCTCATATGGTAAATCTTTAGCGACAGGATAGAGAGTCTATCTATTGCCCAAGCCAGCGTTTCAGAGTTAATGCGAGCATCATCTTGCAGTTTGACGTCTTTGTATTTATCGAGGAAATAGCTATCCAAGAACTCAACCTTATCGGTACGGTCTTGGTTCGAAGCGTCGATGCGCCTTTTGAGCGATAGTGCCTCTACGGGGTCGATATTTGGGTCACGGATAATATCTTCGAAGTGCCACTGCACGGTATCAATCCAACACTTATGGAAGAGCAGCATATCCAGCGAACCTGCCTGAAAAGGCGTTGGCATTACTGCATCCACATTATCGGTTAGGTGATATTGGTCAATCACATCAAAAAAAATCTCTTTGCACTTTTGGGTAAATCTCATTGTTTTTATTATGTTAGTTTAGTCGTATTATATCTCCTGTTCTAGCTTCACGCCTTTTTAGCTCTGGGTTGAGCCTTCTGAGCGACGATTCCTTAATTCCGTATGTTTGGGCAAGGCTGTGTCGGCTCTCTTTGCTCTGAACTGTGTGCAGTGCAGCACGTTTATTACTTTTCTTTTTGCTCTTTAAGTAAATAACATCCCCTTGGTTAATAGGCATAAGAGCTGGCATATCGTTATATTTGAGCAGCTTTTTGAGCTTTATGCCATACTTTTCTGCAATTATCTCTAAAGTTTCCCCCTCTTGCACCACAATGGCTCTAACGCCATTGACCCGTACAATATCATTGGATGGAGTAGGGATGTTGCTATGCTCTTCTACAACGTATTTTTGGCTGTCTAAATTGTAGAGTTCATACTTTTCTATAATTTCAATAAGCAGCTCAGCGTATTTAGGGTTTGTGGCATAACCAGCCGCTTTAAGCCCCACTGCCCAACCTTTGTAGTCGGTAGCAGAGAGTTTAAAGAGTGCTTTGTAGCGTTCTTTTTGCAAGAAGAGTGAGTGATCACGGTAGCTTTCCCACGCATTATCGTACTTGCGGAAGCATTCGCCCACAGCATCATCGTTATGGCTTATGCTCTCTCCGCTCCAACTGCCGCCACACTTAATACCGAAGTGGTTATTGCCCTCTATGGCAAGCCGTGAGCCTCCGTAGCCACTCTCCAACATACCCTGAGCCATAGTGATACTAGCAGGTATGCCATATTGCTGCATCTCCTCTACAGCAACATTGCGATAGGTAGCCAGATACTCCTTGGGAGTCATCTTACCCTGAGCAAAAAGCGTCACAGGGCAAAAAAAGATAATCCAAAAGAGTGTTTTTCGCATAGTTCCCTTATACTACAAGTAGTTAAACGTAATGGTTTGCACTGTGTCGGGGTGCAGAGATTTCGCCACTGGGCAGCTATGTGCCGCAGCCTCGATAATCTTTTTCTCTTTGGCTGAGTAGCCATTAGCAGGGAAGGTAAACCTAACGACGATTTCGCCTACACGACGAGGTTCAGCCGACATAATCTTAGTGATTTCTGCCGTTGCACCCTCAATCGAGAAGCCGTGTGTGCGTGCTGCAATGCCAGCGATTGTTAGCATACAGCTACCTAGCGAGGCAGCAAGCATATCGGTTGGTGAGAATGCCTCGCCATTGCCTTGGTTATCCTTTGGCGCATCGGTCATTACCACTGCACCTGAGTCTATGTGAGTTGCCTGGGTGCGCAGGTCACCTTTGTAAATTGTCTTTATTGTCATTTTTTTTATTATTTTAAAGAAGTCCCCTTAACTTTGCGTGCCATTGCCGAAGCAAAGACAAATTCATCTAATTCCTTGTTGCTAGACTCCAAAATATCGTCCTTGCTACCTCTCCACCATAACTTACCCTCGTAGATAAAGCTCACAGTGTCACCAATCTCCATAACCGAGTTCATATCGTGGGTATTAACAATAGTTGTGATATTGTACTCTTGGGTAATTTCACGAATCAGGTTGTCAATCACCACCGAAGTCGAAGGGTCAAGCCCAGAGTTAGGCTCATCGCAGAAAAGGTACTTAGGGTTCATTACAATCGCACGAGCAATGGCAGTACGCTTAACCATACCACCACTAAGCTCCGAGGGGTAGAGGTCATTGGCATTCTCCAATCTAACACGGTCAAGGCAGAAGTTAACACGAGCTATCTTCTCCTTCATAGTCATATCGGTAAAGAAATCGAGTGGGAAGCGAATGTTCTCCTCAACTGTTGCGGTATCGAGCAGTGCTCCTCCCTGAAATATCATCCCGAGGCTCTGCCTCATTGTGCGCATCTCGTCCATAGAAGCCTTAGTGAAACAGAGGTCATCATACATAATGCGCCCACTGTCAACTTGTAAGAGTCCTACTAGCGACTTTAGTAGCACAGTTTTACCACTACCACTGCGCCCGATAATAAGGTTAGTTTTGCCCTCATAGAATTCGGCATTAATATTTTCGAGGACAGTTCGTCCGTCAAACGATTTATATAAATTTTCTACTGCTATCATTTTTTTATTAATTTACACAGGGATATTACTACCCATATATTGTACCTATGGAGCAAAGATAATAAAAAAAGATTATACTCCCAAACCTTTGGCAGTATAATCTTTTTACGAGAACTCCTCAGCGGAGTTTTATGGTATTAGAACTATTTCTTAACGATATTTTTTTTGCTAATAGCTCTCGATTGAACCATTTTTTGTTCAAGGCTCATAGGAGCGATAGCGTCAAGAACTTTAAATGTAGACTCTACGCTACTCCAAGAGTTTTGAGCAGCAGGTGAATTTGCAGCAGTAGTGAATGAGTAGATTTGAGCATCATTACAGCGACCTGTAATTGAATTTCCGTCAATATAAAGACCAAAGCCTACAAAGAAAATTTCAGTTGATGCAGGAAGATTTGTCATTGTTAGAGGTTGACCTTGGTACTCTACTAAGTCACCAGCGCCTACATAAATACCACCAGTTTCAGAGATATTATCTTCCAGAACCATTTTATAAAGTGAAGCTTGTGTGCCACCTTGCTCGAAGAAGTCATTAATACCTGTGTAGAATGAATAGACGTAGTAAGTCTCTTGGTCAGATGGGTAGATTGCAAAGTCGACAGTAGTAGCAGTGACATTGTTGAATTGACATTCGATAGTAAAGTCATTGAGAACAGCATCTTCAGTAGCCGCAGTAACTAGAGTAACGTCAGTTAGAATATCACCTACTGCATTTATACCAAAGATAATGATAGCATATTCAGTGCCTTCATCGCCACCCCAACCAGCAATCAGGTCAACACCTTCGCAGGCACCTTCGAATACATACATATAGTCAACTACAGAAAGGTCAGTGCCGTATATGTCACACTCCAAGTACATAAAGTACTCAGCTAGGTATTGAGCGTCACCACCGAAGCCATCTTCGCTTGTGTCCTCGAAGATAGAGGTAGGAGCACAACCAACATACCAAGTGCCAGTGTAGTTCTCTGGAGTAACATTAGCATAGATAGAGCTGCTAGTACAAGTTATTCCTTCAACATTGAATGATGCTGCTACAGTAGAGCCATACGCAGCTTGTTCGATAGATACAGTAGCCTGAGAATCGCCTGATGTAAATACTACTTCAGCAAGACGTTCTTCGGTAGCTTCGTTTTCAGCAACCATAATGATAAGCGATGCATTGCCAGTACCGCTATTTACAGAGAGAGTTACCCAGTCGGCAGCAGTTGTTGCAGTCCAAGCACCATCAGCCTTTACAGTAACGTTGTTGCTACTTGCTGAGCTAGCTACAGAGAGTGAGGTTGGGTCAACTGAGAGCGAACCAGTTTCTACATTGCTAGGTTCGTCTTTACACCCAACAAGTGTAAGCACAGCGGCTAATGCAGAGAGAAGAAATGTTTTTTTCATAATTTTTTTGTGTGTTTTGTGTGATTAAAGAATCGCAGCCCCTTTCCGTGGAAAAGTTCTATGAAACGCCCTGTTATTTAAATAAGTGCACAGCAAAGGTAGTAAAAAAAGATGATTCTCCAAATATTTTGAAGAATCATCTCGCTTTTTTTTAGATTAATGGGTAGTGAGTTATTTAAGGGGACTTCTAAAAATTGATTTGGTGAATTTGGGATGAGATTCGAAGGTGAGTTTTTGCCGCATTTTTTGTCTAGTAGCGGGCTATTCGACCAAAAAAAGGTGAAAAATCAACCAAAATAAAAGCCCAAAGTCATCAAAACTATCTATAAAATATCCATTTTTTTATTTGTTAAATTTTAGTGGGGTCAATTTTTAGAAGTCCCCTTAACTGCAATTTGTCTAAGTGTTTTTTTGGTTACAGGTAGCTTAGAGGTATTTTCGGGGATATTTACCGACAATACTTCGAATTTACTTTCAACACTCGACCAGCTGTATGCAGGAGCACCCGATGCAGAGGTTGTTGAGAATTCAGAGATTTGTGCATCGCTGCAACGACCAGTGATATAACCACCATCAATCACAAGCCCATAACCCACGAAGCAGTAGTCGCTAGATGCGCTAAGTCCAGATAAGGTATATGGTTCACCGTCGCTGTTGGTTACAAATTCACCATAGTAAGCGTAAATTTGACCATCGTCTGCGGTGTTTGCATCTAGTACATATTCATATAGGTAATCCTCGGTACCACCCTGAGCATAGTAGTCTTCAATACTAGAGGTAGTGTACAACGAGAATATGTAGTAAGTTTCATCATTAGAAGGGTAGATAGCAAAGTCTGCAGTTGTGCTTGTGATATTGCTAAATTGGCAGTCAAGAGTAAAGTCTGTTAGCTCTGCCGATGCAGTAGAAGTTGTAAAGAATGTGATGTCAGTTGTGATATTACCAGAAGCATCCATACCAAATATTGCTATTGCATACTCAGTATTTGAAGAAGATTGCCATCCTGCAAGTAGGTTTACATTAGTGTACGCCCCTTGGAATACATAGTAGTTGTCGACAACGGTTAGGTCTGTGTAGTAGTATGTAAGTTCCATTTCCATAAAGCTTGCAGCCATTTCCTCTGGTGAAGAAAAGTATTCTGTGTAGTACATATACTCGATAGGAGCGAGGTACCAAGTGCCAGTATAGTCGTTAGGGTCGATGTTTGCGTAGATTGCAGAGGATGTAGCCCCTGTAATTTCAACGGTAAATTGCTCATCGCTAGTACCGCCTCCACCACTAGTGGCTGCTTCTTGTTCTACGACAAGGCTAACTTGCGTGTCGTAGGTGGTGTAGAAGATGATATTTGTAGAGCGGTATGAGTCGCTATCATTTTCTGTGACACTAATTGTAACAGTCGATGAGCCAGAGCCAGTATTAGTGGATGCGCTAATCCACTCCGAGCCATTCATTACCACCCAGTCGCATTCTGTAGAGACTTCAACGGTTGCGCTAGATGCACCACTATCAAAGGAGAGTGTAGTAGGGTTTATAGAAATATCTGTAGATGATACTTCAGGCGTTGTTGGGTCTTCGTTCGATTCGCTACATCCAAGTAGCGTAGCAACAGCTAGAAGTGCTGCAAAGAGAAATGTCTTTTTCATTTTTTTAGTTTTTTTAATTATTCGTTCGTTAATCGCTATTGAGTTTCAGTATCGGCACAAAGGTACGGATAATATATTAAATAGGCAAGGGGTAATTAACTTCTTTAATAGAAGAAAGTGCAGTTCACATTGTGTGAGCTGCACTTTTTTCTATTGGTATTCTTGCCTTAGGGCAAGTTTTTTACATATTAGTTAAAGGTTGCCATTACTGGTTTGATTGCTGGTTGAGCAGCACTTGCTTTAACGTTTTTCAACACTGGAGCTTGACCTTCGATATTGTCAAAACCAGGAACTCTTTGTGGAGCGTAAGTTGCAGGAACTGTTTCGTCGTCAGAAATTTTAGTCAAAGTGAATGGGCCAAATAGAACTTCATAGTCTTCGAATCCTAGTGATTCATCATTGTAGATTGAATAGTAGTTGTAGCCATCAGTAGCCAACATAATTACATTCCATA
>JAWXTM010000077.1:0-7300 GCA_044433505.1 Rikenellaceae bacterium | reverse complement strand
TAGCGGGCTATTCGACCGAAAAAAGGTGAAAAATCAACCAAAATATCGCCCTGGTGGCATCAAAACCTATTTATTTACATCCATTTTTATTTATTAATTTTTAGTGGGGTCAATTTTTAGATGTCACCTAATGAAAGTTTGTTGTAATACAAGCTAAAACTAGTGCTATAACCCGTGCAGATTGCCTGTACTAGCTTTCGGTTGTGCAACCGAAAGATTTTTTCTTTGATTTTTAGGCAAGGCTACGCCTTGCTATTGCTCTAGCGGACTGATTCCATCGTTCTTTTGTGAACAAAAGAACCAAAAAACTTTCATTATTTTAGTCTGTAATACTACAAGCTATAACAAACTTTAGTCATCTGGTGTGCCCAGCGGCACCCAAAAAACTTTCATTATTTTAGTCTGTAATACTACAAGCTATAACAAACTTTGGTCATCTGGTGTGCCCAGCGGCACCAAAAAACTTTAGTTATTTAGTTTGCTACAAATTAAGCATCTCAACGAGCGTCGCAGCTGCCTCATCACCCTTATTGCCGTGAACACCACCACAACGATCAAGTGCCTGTTGCATATCATCAACCGTCAACAACCCAAACGTCACAGGCTTATTGTACTTTAACTGAACATCCATAATACCAAGCGTAGTGCCCTGGCTAACATACTCAAAATGTGGAGTTCCGCCCCTAATTACACAACCGAGAGTCACCACCCCATCAATAGTTTTATCACGCTCCAAGACCATCTGCGCACCCAATGGTAGTTCAAATGCCCCTGGCACCCACACTACCTTAACATCCTCGCACCCAGCTTTTTGAAGAGTCGAGAGCGCACCTTCGAGCAGTGCCCCTGTAACTTCTTTATTCCACTGCGCCACCACAACGGCTACCTTGAAGCTAACTGCGCTAGCTAGTTCCTCAGAATTAGCTAGCGCAGAAAGATTTTGATTTTTACTTGCCATATAGATCAATTATTACATTTTTTGCATAACAAGTGCAATAAATTTATCAGCATCACGAGCTTGAGTAGAGCGTGGATATTGCCCCTTAATTGTTTGGAACATCTCCAGAGCTTCGGCATACTTACCCTCGCTGTACAGTGCAATAGCAGCTTTATGAGCATACAAAGGAGCAGTAGCATTGCTAGAACTTTGTGCGATCGCTTTTTTGTAAGAGTCAACACCCTTAGCGTTATCACCTAGTTCGATATAGCAGTCACCAACTAGTCCAAAGTTTTGAGCATCAATAATTTCGCCTGCGCCACCACCAGTAGTCTTATAGTTATTGAAATAAGCGATTGCCTCGTTAAACTTACCTTGTTTCATTTGGCAGATACCTGCATAGTGTTGTGCAAGGTTAGCCTCAGCAGTTCCGCTATACTCAGAGATAATAGCATCGAAACCAAGCACCACACCGTTCACACCATTAAGTGCAGTAGCGAACGAGTCTTGCGCAAAGAGGTTTTGAGCTTCGAACATTTCAGCTGCTGCCTTTTCGCTTTTAGGTTCTGCAATAAAAGCATCGTAACCAAATACTCCACCCACACCAAGTGCTATGACTATAAGTACGATAAGGAGTTTTTTACCATTTTTTTCGAAGAACAATTCGGTCTTAGTTAGTGCCTGTTCAATTTGTTGTTCTGGATCTACTTGAGTTTTTTTAGTTGCCATTGTATTTTATATTTAATAATTCTAAATTCAAGCCACAAAGGTAATTTTTTTCTTCGAAAGAACAAAAATTTCACACTTTTTTTTAACTTTGTGGCGATGTTTTTAGAATTTATATCCATTACGAGCTACAAAAACCTCCGAGAGGTAAGCCTTGAACTGAGTCCTACGCTAAATTATTTCGTGGGGTCTAATGGTGCAGGCAAGACTAATGTGCTTGACGCCATACACTACCTATCACTCACTAAATCAGCGGTTAAGACCACTGATACTCGTTGCGTTATGCACGGAGAAAGTTTCTTTATGCTGCGTGGCGAATACTCCCTAGATGAGCGCAAAGAGGTCATTACAGTATCCTATAGCACGCAACACAAAAAGAAGACTGTGATGCGTGGCGGCAAGGAATATGAGCGTTTTAGCGAACATATTGGGCGTTTTGGGGTGGTTATGATTTCACCTGCGGATTCTTCGCTAATTAGTGATGAGCCTGAGAACCGCCGACGCTTTATCGACACTTTCTTTTCGCAGATTGATTCTGAGTACTTAAATATTTTGGTGCGCTATAATAGCGTGCTGCAACAACGCAATACTATACTTAAAAGCGAGTGTGTTGATGATGAGCTATTAGAAATCTATACCCTCCAACTCAGCGAACTTGCTCAAAGCGTTGCCTATAAGCGTAGCGCACTAATCGAGCAACTCGCACCCCTTGTGGCGCATTACTATAGCGTTATCTCTGGGGACAAGGAGGTAATTGAGGTAAAGTACAAGTCGCAGCTCAATAACTATAATATCTACGAGCTACTCACCCATAACCTACAGCGTGACAAGATCTTGGGCTACACCACCGCTGGGGTACACCGTGATGACCTTACGCTGACTATGAACTGTGAGGCTATTCGTGCTTATGGCTCTCAGGGGCAGCAAAAATCGCTGCTACTTGCCCTAAAGCTCGCCGAAGCAAAGATTATGGGCGAAAAGACCCTAAGAAGACCTATACTACTACTTGATGACATCTTCGATAAGCTTGATATGGCAAGGGTTGAAAATCTTATTAGACTTGTGTCAGGTGAGGATTTTGGGCAGATATTCCTCTCCGATGCTTCGAAGGTTCGCCTAGAGAGTATTGCCCAGAGATTTAACGCAGACTACAAACTCTTTGAGGTATCAGAGGGTCAAATACAACAACAATAAAAATAATGAGCATTGAAAATTTAGATGTGGCAGAAGAGATGGATCAAGAACTCTTCGAACACTTCAAAGTAACGGTTGATAAGGGGCAGGGGATGCTCAGACTTGATAAATTCTTGGTCACTAGACTCGAAAACACTTCCAGAGCTAGGATTCAGGCTGCTGCCGACCTTGGCTATGTGGTGGTTAATGGCAAGGTTGCCAAATCATCCTATAAGATTAAACCGCTGGACGAAATTCAAATAATGATGCCTTATGAGAGGCGTGAGGTTGAGATCTTTCCGCAGGATATTCCACTTGATGTGGTCTATGAGGATAAGGATCTGCTGGTTGTCAACAAGCAGGCTGGACTGGTGGTACACCCCGGTCACGGTAATTTTGATGGCACTCTGGTCAATGCACTTGCCTACTATCTTAAGGATGATGAGATGTTTCAAGAGGGGTGTGACCTTAGAGCTGGGCTGGTTCACCGTATTGATAAAAATACCTCAGGACTGCTCGTTATTGCCAAAAACACAAAGGTGCACGCACACCTTGCTAACCAATTCTTCCACCACACCACTCAGCGCACCTATCACGCTCTGGTATGGGGCTGCCCCAAAGAGAACGAGGGAACTATCCATACTCTTATTGGACGTGCGGCAAAAGATAGACTGCAAATGGCTGTACTTCCTGACGATGACCCAAATGGCAAGGAGGCAATTACTCACTATCGTGTGCTGGAGAACCTTGGGTATGTGTCGCTTATTGAGTGTGTGCTCGAAACTGGCAGGACACACCAAATTCGTGCGCATATGAAGCACCTCGGTCACCCACTCTTCAACGATGAACGCTACGGTGGCGAACGCATCCTGCGTGGCACTACCTACACCAAATACAAACAGTTCGTCGATAACTGCTTTAAACTAATGCCTCGACAGGGTCTGCACGCCCTTTCGCTCGGTTTTGAACACCCCGTAACCAAAGAGCGTATGCACTTTGAGAGCCAGTACCCCACTGACTTCGAGAGTTGTCTGAATAAGTGGAGAGCTTATGGGGCTAATGAGTAATGGGGACATCTAAAAACTGACCCCACTAAAATTGAATAAATAAAAATGGATGTAAAGAAATAGGTTTTGATGCCACCAGGGCGATATTTTGGTTGATTTTTCACCTTTTTTCTCTCTAATAGCCCGCTATTAGAGAGAAAATGCGGCAAAAACTCACCTTCGAATCTCATCCCAAATCCACCAAATCAGTTTTTAGAAGTCCCCTAATGATTTTTTTATTCGAAAAAAAATCAGTATCTTTGCAAACAAAAATAACACTTTTAATATGAAAGCACTAGTAAAAACAGACTTTAAATTCGAGAACCAAACTAACCTCTACGTTGGTAAGGTGCGTGACGTATATTCAATCGGCGAGGAGTTGCTCGCTATGGTGGTAAGTGATAGAGTATCTGCCTTCGATGTGGTACTACCTAAAGGCATTCCGCACAAAGGACAAGTACTAAACCAAATCGCTGCAAAATTCTTGGACGCTACTTCGGACATCTGCCCTAACTGGAAAATCGCATCACCTGACCCTCAAGTTACTGTGGGCTATCGCTGCGAAACATACCCTGTGGAGATGATTGTTAGAGGTTACCTGACTGGTAGCTCGTGGAGAGATTATAAGAATGGTGCACGTGAGATTTGTGGCGTTGCGATACCTAATGGTATGCGTGAACACGAAAAATTCTCAACACCTATACTTACCCCTACCACTAAAGCTGAACTAGGACTTCACGACGAAAATATCTCTAGAGAAGAGATTATCGCTCAAGGTCTTGTTAGCAAAGAGGAGTACGAACAGCTCGAAGCATACTCTTTGGCACTCTTTGCACGTGGACAGCAGATGGCAGCTCAACGTGGACTTATTCTTGTTGATACGAAGTATGAGTTTGGTAAAAAAGATAGCGTAATTCACCTTATTGACGAAATCCATACCCCTGATTCATCGAGATATTTTTATGCCGAAGGGTACGAGGAGCGTTTTGAAAAGGGTGAGGCGCAACGTCAGCTGAGCAAAGAATTCCTTAGAGAATGGCTAATGGAAAATAATTTTCAGGGCAGAGAGGGTGATGTAATGCCTGAGCTAACTGATGAATTTGTAGAGAGCGTATCGAAGCGTTATATTGAGCTTTACGAAAATATTGTAGGTGAAAGGTTCGAAGCAGCTGAAACCGAAAATATCGAAACTCGCATTGAGTCGAATATTGGCAATATGCTGGCACGTTTGTAGAGTTTTTTTTTAATTCTTAAAGATAGAAAGGTCTAGGGTATTTTGATATATTCTAGGCTTTTTTTTTAGTTTGTTTTACTACAAGCTATAACAAACTCTCATCATAAAATAGCATAGTCAGGATGGCGACCAAACTGCCGAAACCCTCATCGAGACACCTAACTTACTCAGAACTTTTTTAATATTTAACAGGATTTTTTAACGACTAAACTAAAAAGTCCCACCTTGCGTTTGGAAGTCTCGATTATTTTTCCTATTTTTGTTGGCAGTATTGAGTAGTGCTGAAACTCTACCAATAAACCATAAAAACTTTACTAACTCTAAAAAAATAACAAAACTATGTTCAAAGGACACCCTAAAGGACTTATCGGGGCGGCACTTGCCAATATGGGCGAGCGTTTCGGGTTCTACATTATGATGGCGTTGCTTTCGCTATTCCTTACCTCGAAGTTCGGGCTGGATGATACCACAGCAGGTATTATCTACTCTACTTTCTATGCCCTAATCTACGTACTAGCTCTTGTCGGTGGTATGATTGCCGACAAAACTAAAAAGTACAAACAGACTATTCTTTGGGGACTTATCCTAATGACCCTTGGTTACGCATTTATCTCTGTGCCTACCGAAACTCCTGTGGCAAACCTTCCTTTGAGCCTTGGTATCACTTGCTTCGGTCTACTTATTATTGCATTTGGTAATGGTCTGTTTAAAGGTAACTTGCAGGCCGTTGTTGGGCAAATGTATGACAATGAAAAGTATAGCGCAAAACGTGATAGCGGTTTCCAAATCTTCTATATGTTTATCAACGTTGGTGCAATGTTCGCTCCACTTATCGCTATTGCTATTCGTAATATGTGGCTACAAGCGCACAACTTCCTCTACGAAGCGAAACTTCCTGAACTTTGCCACCAATTCATTAACGGTACTATCACCGAAAATGGTACTGCACGCCTAAGCGAATTTGCGTCAACGGTATCTGTAAATGGTGCACCTAGCGACCTTATGGAGTTCTCTAGAAGCTACGTTGACGTGTTTAACGTTGGTTTCCAATATGCATTCGCTGCTGCGGTTGTTGCAATGCTTATCTCTATGGTAATTTATCTACGTAACCAAAAAGGTTTGCCAGATCCAAGTAAAAAAGCTGTCGCTACTGCTGGTTCTAAAATTACTGAAATGGATGCTAAAGAGGTTAAACAACGTCTTTACGCTTTGTTCTCAGTATTCGCTGTGGTTATCTTCTTCTGGTTCTCGTTCCACCAAAATGGTCTAACACTAACTTTCTTCGCTAAAGACTACACTGACCTTAGCTGGATTAATATTGACCTTGGGTTTGTAAATATCGTAGGTGCGGAAATTTTCCAATCAGTTAACCCATTCTGTGTGGTATTCCTAACACCTATTATTATTGGTATCTTCGGATGGCTTAACGCACGTGGTAAAGAGCCTTCAACGCCTAAGAAAATCGCAATCGGTATGTTTATCGCTGCTCTTGGTTTCGTTGTTATGGTTCTTGGTTCATTGAACTTGCCAGATTATGACGTAATGAAGTCGGGTGAGGCGTTTACACTCGCATCTCCTTGGGTGCTTATCGGTACATACTTTATCCTTACAGTAGCTGAGCTATTCATCTCTCCACTTGGTATCTCTTTCGTTTCGAAGGTGGCACCTCCTAAGTATCAAGGTATGATGCAGGGTATGTGGCTTGGTGCAACAGCTGTGGGTAATCAACTTTTGTTTATCGGTGCAATTTGTTATGAATCACTTCCACCAGCAGTAACTTGGGGAGTGTTTGTTGCAGCTTGTTTGATTTCAATGTTTACTATGCTTGCTATGGTTAAGTGGCTTGAGAGGGTATCGAAATAGTCTTATATTAGATATATGTATTAAGGAGTGGAGGGCTGTAAGAAGTTCTTCACTCTTTTTTTTGTGAAAGTTTGCTAGAGCTTGTATTATAACAGACTAAAATGATTAAAGTTTTTTGGTTCTTTTGTTCACAAAAGAACGATGGCATCAGTCCGCTAGAGCAATAGCAAGGCGGATGCCTTGCCTAAAATCAAAAGACAAAAATCTTTCGGTTGCACAACCGAAAGCTAGTACAAACTCCCATAAAAGTTTTTGGGGGTTTGGAGGAACGACAAACAAAAAAATCGAAGATTTTTTTCCAAACCCCCAAAGCTATTACTC
>JAWXTM010000076.1:0-7575 GCA_044433505.1 Rikenellaceae bacterium | reverse complement strand
CTTTTTTGTGGCTATACATTTGTAGCTATATGCTAAATGTTTCTAGCTATATCATTGCAAAAATCCGATCTCGTAAGATTACTGAGATCGGATTTGCTCGTTTTTAAGGCTCGACTATTTAAGTATGATTTTTGACTTTAATAACGGCTTTAATAATAGACCCGAAGAACTGCTGAACCCTAGACCTGTTATTGCCATATCGGCTAATATAATGGACGAAAATTCAGCTCTGCACTTTGCATACTCTCAGGCTATCGTTGATGCTGGAGCTATACCGCTAATTGTCCCTGCAAACTGCAACGAAAGAGCCATAACTGCACTTATGCCTAGCATTGATGGGCTGCTGCTCAGCGGTGGAGCCGATATTGATGCGCAATACTTCGACCAACAAAACCTCGAAAACCTTACAGAAATTAATCCACAGAGAGACTTCTACGAATTTATGCTGCTTAGAGCTGCCCTAGACCGTGGAATACCAGTACTGGGGATATGTCGTGGTTGCCAACTAGTGAATGTTGCTCTGGGCGGCACGCTCTTTCAAGACCTACCTTCGCTCTTTCCAACTGAACCGCTCCCCCACTCTATCCTTACCAACAAGCACCTCCCTGTACACAATATCACCATTGAGCAGGACTCGGTACTCTTCACCATTATTGGGCAAGAAACCATTGGCGTAAACTCCCGACACCACCAAGCTATAGACCGTGTTGCCGAAAGACTCAGAGTTACGGCTCGCTCTAGTGATGGCGTAGTGGAAGCTGTCGAGGGATTTCCTTATCATAATATCATTGCGCTACAATCTCACCCCGAAAACCTTGCAACAACGGGGGAGTCTACTCCTATGCGCAACCTCTTTAAGTTCTTTGTGCGGCAGAGCGACCTATACCGACGTGCCAAAGCAATCCATACACTAAACCCTATTGTAGACTCACATTGCGACACCCCTATGCTCTATAATCAAGGCGGATTCGACTTCTCGCTCAGAAATGATACGGCTCTGGTCGGTATTGCCAAGATGAACGAAGGGCTACTCGATGCAACTATCACCGTTGCATATATCCCTCAAAATACGCCTCAGGAGATTGTAACGGATACTGCATTCTCTATCCTTGGTAGATTTAAGGCTGATATTGCTAAACTCTGTGATAAGATTATTGTGGTGGATAGCATCGAGGGGCTTCTAGAGGCTAAGGCATCGGGACTTCGCTGCATTATGCTTGGGCTCGAAAATGGGCTAGCTATTGGTAATAATCTCGATACGGTGAACCGCTTTGCAGAGCAAGGCGTTCTCTATATCACGCTCTGCCATAATGGCTCTAACCATATCTGCGACTCGGCAGTCGGCGACCCACTGCATAGTGGCATCAGCGACTTTGGTGCTCAAGTTATTCAGCGGATGAATAGTCTGGGGGTAACTGTCGATATTTCGCACTCATCACACCTTAGCACTATGGATGCACTAAGGCTGAGTTCGCAGCCTATTATTGCATCACACTCCTCGTGCAAGGCTCTGTGCGACCACCCTCGAAACCTCTCGGACGAGGCTATTAAAGCAATCGCACAAAGGGGTGGGGTTGTACAAATATGCGCCTACGAAGACTTCCTTCTTAGAGATGGCAGTGCTACTATCTTGGATATTGTCAAACATATTGAACACGTCATTTCACTTGTCGGATATGAGGGTGTGGGGATTGGTTCAGACTTTGATGGCGGTGGTGGAGTGACTGGTTTTCAGGGAGCTAACCATTTTATTAACCTTACCGTAGAACTGCTTAAAAACGGACACAGCGAGCAAAATATCGCCAAAATTATGGGTGGCAATATTTGCCGTGTACTGCGCAATAATCAAATAATTGACCCCACTAAAAAATAAAGACTTATGGTACTAAACTACATCTGGGCAGCATTCTTTGTGGTTGCATTTATTGTGGCAGCTATTAGTGCTGTTTTTACTGGAAATGGAGATATATTCTCCCAAATGGTCGAAGCAACATTTAGCTATGCTAAACTGGGTTTCGAAATATCTATTGGGCTGACTGGTGTTCTGTGCCTATGGCTGGGGGTAATGAAAATCGGCGAGAATGCAGGTGTAATCAGCCTGCTTGCCAAACGCTCTGCGCCTCTATTTGGAAAACTCTTCCCCGAAATACCCAAGAACCACCCCGTCACTGGCTCAATGTTTATGAACTTCTCGGCAAACCTTCTGGGGCTTGATAATGCCGCAACGCCAATAGGTCTGAACGTGATGCAACAACTCCAAACTCTAAATGCTAATAAAAAGAGTGCCAGCAACTCTATGATTATGTTCCTGATGATTAATGCATCGGGGCTTACTCTGCTGCCCGTGACAGTAATGATGTACAGAGCACAAATGGGGGCTGAAAACCCTGCCGATATTTTTGTGCCAATTATGATTGCAACAGGAGTATCGACCATTACCGCAATAACGCTTACCGCCATCAAGCAACGTATCAACCTGCTCCAAAAAGAGATTCTAGTCCCTGGGCTATTGTTCTTTACATTTATTGCACTTGTTACATATATCTTCACAACGGGAGATAAAGAGGTGCTCTCGCTCTACGCTACAATGACCTCGAATATCCTGCTAATGACAATAATATGTTGGTTTATTACCCAAGGGCTGCTGCGACGAGTCAATGTCTATGATAGCTTTATCGAAGGGGCTAAGGGGGGCTTTAAAACCGCCATAACCATTATCCCGTATCTTGTTGCCATATTGGTTTCTATCGGAGTCTTTAGGGCATCTGGGGCAATGGACTATATGATTAGCGGTATCGCCTCGTTTCTCGATTTTGTTGGGATTAATTCGGAATTCACAGGTGCGCTACCAACAATCCTTATGAAACCACTGAGCGGCAGTGGCGCACGAGGAATGATGATTGATGCAATGAACAGCTATGGTGCTGACTCATTTGTAGGGCGATTATCTTGTATTGTTCAAGGCTCTACCGATACAACATTCTATGTTGTGGCACTCTATTTCGGTTCGGTTGCCATTAAGCGGATTAGATATACGCTTGCTTATTCTCTTATAGCAGATGCTACGGGCATTATCGCTGCAATTTTCCTATCCTATATCTTTTGGTAGTTTGCATACCCCAGAACAACACACAAAAAAAAGAGCAATGATACCATTGCTCTTTAAATTTCATAAGGACGCCACTAAAGTGAGCGAATGCCCATAATCTTGCGAACCTCACGGAGCGTTTCCTGCGCACTCTTACGTGCCTTGTCTGCTCCATAAGCCACAACCTCTCTTAGGTACTTATCATCAGAACGCACCTCTAAAATACGCTCCCTAATTGGGCTAATTGCCGCAATAAGGTCGGCAGCGAGTTGCTTCTTTAAATCACCATAGCGAATTGAACAATCTGCATAAGCCGCCTTAAACTGAGAGAGTACTTCTGGAGCACTCACCAATTCCATAATAGTGAATAGGTTTGCAATAGGTTCGCTAGGAGTCTGGTTCATTTCGACTGGGCCACTGTCAGTTGTAGCACGCATAACCTTCTTTTGAATATCCTTATCGCTATCCACTAGGTATAGTCCATTACCGCTACTTTTGCCCATCTTGCCACTGCCATCAAGCCCTGGCACTTTAACCAACTCACTACCAAAATTATACGCCACTGGCTCTGGAAAGAACTCCACACCATACATCGAATTAAATCTGCGGCAGTACTTGCGAGTCATCTCCAAGTGCTGCTCCTGATCCTTACCCACAGGAACGTGTGTAGAGCGGTGAATCATAATATCGGCCGCCATAAGCACTGGATAGGTCAACAGCCCTGCGTTTACATTTTCAGAGTGCTGGCGGATTTTTTCCTTAAAGGATGCTGTACGCTCCAGCTCCCCAATAAAGGCGTGCATATTGAGCAGTAAGTATAGTTCAGCTACCTCTGGCATATCACTTTGCACGTAAATTGTACTCTTCTCTGGCGAAAGACCTGCGCCAATATAATCGCTCAGTACATTGCGTACATTCTCGCCCAACATCTTTGGGTCTGGGTGAGTAGTCAATGAATGATAGTCGGCAATAAAGAAGTAGCACTGTGCATCATCCTGCATTTTTATAAAGTTGCGCAATGCGCCATAATAGTTCCCAAGGTGCAAATTTCCTGTGGCACGAATACCACTAAGTACTTTTTTCATAACTTTTTCGTTTTAAATATCCATATATTGGTACAAATATAGTAACTTTACTCCAATTTTTAAAATAATAATGCTATGAAAATTTATACACGTTCGGGCGATAAGGGTAAAACATCGCTTGTGGGAGGCAGCAGAATCTCTAAGGCTGCTCTTCGAATTGAGGCCTATGGCACTCTAGATGAGCTATGTTCTGCACTAGGCTACTTAGCCTGCGGTTTTAATATAAAGGAGTCGATTCGTGAGGAGCTAGAGGAGATTGTAAGCCGTGTGATGGACGCTTCGGCTATTGTGGCATCGGAGGATACTACCCTTGAAAAGCTCCCCGCCCTGAGCCAAGAGCATATCAAAATGGTTGAGAGTTGGATTGATAATCATCTAGAAGGACTCCCTGCATTAAAATTCTTTACGCTCCCGATTGGCGACCCAGCAATGAGCTATGCGCACGTTTGTAGGACTGTGGCAAGGCGTGCAGAACGAGCGATGGTCAGGACGGTGGATAGCGGCGAATATATACCCGAAGATACAATGTGCTATATTAATCGTTTGTCGGATTATCTCTATGCACTCTCTAGGCGTTTGGCTTTCGATAGCGGTGCAGAAGATGTCCTGTGGAAAAGCAATAGCAAAAAATAATTGTTCTGTAATTTGTATTTTTCTAAAAAAAAAGTACTTTTGCACTCTGAAAGCGAAACTGAAATTATTAACCTTTATAAATAAAACATTATGTATTGGACACTAGAACTTGCTTCGAAACTCGAAGATGCGCCTTGGCCTGCTACCAAGGATGAACTAATTGACTACGCTGTACGCTCTGGCTCACCACTCGAAGTTGTAGAAAACTTGCAAGAGATTGAGGACGAGGGCGAAAGTTATGACAGCATCGAAGACATTTGGCCTGATTATCCTCAAAAGGACGACTTTTTCTTTAACGAGGAGGAGTATTAAGAATCTGTTTAAGTTTTTCTCACTTAAAAATGCTATGTGCTATTTTGCTTTGATTTTGGATTTTGATAACGCAGCTAATAGCGGGCTATTTGCTGTGATAGCAAAATTCAAAAGCGAAGTGAAAGAGCCTTTGCAATTTAAGTGAGAAAATCTTAAACAGATTCTAAAAATATGGCAATAATTGTTTCACGCTACATAGTAGCTAGGCTCTACCCTACTACCACAGTTAAGGGGACATCTCAAAATAGCCCCTAATGAAAGAGATATAATGGTAAAAAATAGTTAGTATTACCTGTATAATCTATTGTATTATAGATAATTATCAGTAGTTTAATGAAATACGTTTCATTAAACTACTTTTTTTATGCAAAATACAAATCTTTACACAATCAATAAGCTCACTTTTAGTATGCTTGATAGAGAAGTAATCAATCTTATAGTTGCTTGCACGAGCATTCACGCATAGTAATAACGAGGCTAATACTACTACAATACATTTAAAATTATAATAAGGATTATTCATAATTAGATTCATTTATTATAAAAATCTTATCTTACTAAAAATAGCAAACAAATTCGCTTACCTCGCCTTCGGTTGAGTCCATAATCTTGCGCTTGAGTTTTGACTTAAGTGTGTAGACTCCTCCCAAGGTCATACCGAGCATTTCGCTAATCTCTTGCGCTGAGAAACCTGCTATAATGAGTGCTGCAAAGTTGTAGTTTTTCTCTGTCCAAGTAGTGAACGTAGCTTGAAGTCTGCTAACTGCACCGTCGCTATACAGATCGGTTACTCTGACAATATCGAGTAGCATCTCCTCACTTAGTGCCAACTCTTTCATCTTTTGGGCAAAGCGGTGACTTTCACCATAGGTATAGAAAGTTGATGCAATTTGACGCACCATATCTCGGCGTGTTGTCAGGTACTCTTTGATTGTGCGCTCACGCTCATCGCTCTCTTTAAGTTTTTCGGTGAAACCTCCAGTAGAGAGTTTGTAATTTTCGATTACGGCTAAATACTCCTCAATCAGCCTACCTCTCTCACGCAATTTTCGCCTGTAACTATTAACTGCCCAAAGAGTTGCACCAGCAAGCAATACAAAACCCAAAGCCCAAAGATATAGTTGATAACGGGTGCGAGTCAAACGAAGCTCGTCCTCGCTCTTTTGATGATATTGCATCTCAACTTGTCGCACTTGCTGTTCACGCTCTATGGTATGCAGAGAGTCGGCATAGTAGCTATAAATTCGTTGATATTCAAGTGCCGCTTCGGCATCACCTGCCGCTCGTGCAATTTCGGCTGCGCTCGCCCAGTTGCCTCTTTAACCTTTGCGGTATAGCTCATTATTTTTGCATAACAGTAGGTAGCAAGTGCCTTATGCTGGGTTGTACCACGATTCAAAAGATAGCTATAAGCAGGCTTAATTAAAGAGTCACAGGTAACAATATCCCCACGATTGAGCATAGCACGTGTAAGCACTACAGCACTTAGCGCATCATCATACGCAGACAACTCACCCTGCCTAATGCTACTAAGCACTATGATTGCGCTATCTGCATCCACAGGGATTAACCTCTCGGCACTCTCTATCTCAGCGTTCGGAGTCTGAGTGCACGAAGCAGCAAATACTACAAGTAGTGTATATATTACATATCTCATTATATTACATAATTACAAGCATAACAGCATACTTGTGAATACAAAGATAGTGATTTCTCTCTGAAATATTATGAGATTTTGCGCCTTGTCCGATTGCTCGTTGTAGGGTGTAGGTTGTGCCACGACCGTTGCCATTGCTGTATGCTATGATGTAGGAGGCGTTGTCTGCCAAGTGGTTGTTGCGGACGAAGTAGACCCTTGCGCTATCGTACACTGGGCTGGTTACAATGATTTAGCCTACTCTAACCCGTGTTATTACAAACAAATCAGACTCCCCCCCCACACAGCTCCTTGATTCTTTAATAAATCCGCTACAAAACTACTCGTACCTTACAGCAGTGCCCGAAACTGTTACCATCAACATACTGCCATTCGCCCCAACCGTTTCATAGTCAATATCTACACCCAAAATAGCATTCGCACCTACTCTCTGCGCCTCCTGCTCAATCTCTGTCATAGCCGTTGCCTTTGCCTCACGAAGTACCTTCTCGTAAGACTTAGAACGCCCACCAATAATGTCCCTAATACTTGCAGTGAAATCCTTAAAAGCATTTGCCCCAATAATAGTTTCACCAGAGATAACTCCCTTGTACTCAATAATCTTGTGCCCTTCGATTGAATTTGTTGTTGTAATAATCATAATGTTTTAATTTTGGTTAATTTCCTACCACCACAAAGTTATAAAAGCTGAATTCAACCTGCAAATGCAACTGAATTCATATTAATAATTTGTTTAAATTTTTCATTTGGTGTGAGGTATCCGAGTCTTTTACGAGGACGATTATTTAGCTTGTTTTCAA
>JAWXTM010000075.1:0-7639 GCA_044433505.1 Rikenellaceae bacterium | reverse complement strand
AAAAGTATCTCGGGGGGATTCAGGGGGGTGAAACGCCCCCTGAGATAGAGCGATACACCTGAGCTAAAACAAAGAGCAATACACCAGAGCTAAAATCAGAGCAATAGCTTTGGGGGTTTGGAAAAAAATCTTCGATTTTTTTGTTTGGTCTTCGCCCAAACCCCCAAAGACTTTTTATTGGAGTTTGCTCTAGCGGACTGATTCCATCGTTCTTTTGTGAACAAAAGAACCAAAAAACTTTCATTACTTAGTTCGTAATACTACAAGCTCAAACTAAAGCAATACAATAGTGCTATAGCTTTGGGGGTTTGGAAAAAAAATCTTCGATTTTTTTGTTTGTCGTTCCTCCAAACCCCCAAAGATTTTTCGTTGGAGTTTGTACTAGCTTTCGGTTGTGCAACCGAAAGATTTTTGTCTTTGATTTTTAGGCAAGGCATCCGCCTTGCTATTGCTCTAGCGGACTGATACCATCGTTCTTTTGTGAACAAAAGAACCAAAAAACTTTCATCATTTTAGTCTGTAATACTACAAGCTATAACAAACTTTGCTTACCTAGTGTACCAAGCCCCCCCCAAAAAAAATAAAAAAGGGTCTCGCACACCGTGCGAAACCCTCCTAAAATATCATCTAGATAAACAACTCAAAACTAGTCAACCTCAACAGCCTTGCGAGAAGCATAGCTGATAAGTAGTGCATTCGCACGACGTAGCTCCTGTTTGATGTCAGTAATAATACCCATCTTAGTATCAGAGTCAGCCTTCAAACTAACTGTCATACCTGCACGGTCACTCTCATCAAGTTTATCACGTTCAGCAGCGATAAATTCGCCGATAAGTTCTTTTTCTGCATAGTTGTCGTTAAGCTGAATACGAGGAGCAGTACCAAACTTAGCAGCAAGCTGCTTTGTTGGAGGCCCTACGTAAATGTAGCTAACGAGCGATTTCTTTTCAAGTTTCACAGCCTCAGAAGCCGCAGGTACCTTAACTTGCACCTTCATTTCCACTTCTCTCATAGTGGTAGAAACCATAAAGAAGAACAGAAGCATAAATACCACGTCAGGTAGCGATGCTGTCGAAATTGCAGGTAGTCCTTTTTTGGATTTTTTAAATTTTGCCATATTTCTTTTCTTAATCTTTATAGTTTACTTACCAGTTAGGTCAACAGGCTCAGCCTCAGAGATCTTCGTAGGAATCGCAGTATTTACGGCCTTACGCTGCTCTTTAGTGAGTTCTTCGTAGTCAGTCTGGAACTGTCTTTGTGAGAAATCTTGGCGCATTTCGTTCATTGCTTTAGTCAGCTCATTTTGTACATCAAGGTACACTTCGTACGAAGTTGAGCGGTCATTTTGCAGCGAGATTACACCTTTACTAACCATATACTTCCCGATAAGAGGAATATCTACCTCTTCTTTTTCAGGAAGGGTCTCAGAATCTAGCACATTGAGTGAGAATTCCTTGACAATTTCCTTAGCTCTTTGTAGGTCGACACGTTCACCTCCAACAAGAATCATATTGTTACCCGACACTTTGATTGCCAGTACGTTACGTTCTTTAACTTTAATCCCGTCATCTTGGGGATTATCCACTATTGGAGGGAGAACACGCGAGATGCCCGAGTCAACGTTCATTGTGGTAGTCACAAGGAAGAAGATCAGCAGCAAGAACGCAATGTCCGCCATAGAGCTAGCATTAATTTCTTGTACTTGTTTTTTTGCCATAGCTTTATAACAATAGTCTACTAAAAAGGACTATTTAAAAATTTTGTAAATTTCAGTACCTACGATACTAAGGATAACACCAGCAAATGCGATATACATTGCATAAAGTGAAGTGTCAGCAAATTTCAGAGCAGCTACGTTATCCATCACCGAACCACTTGCAAGTACAATAGGTTCGTCGCTAGACATTGAGTAAGCAACAAAGAAGACTGCACATAGAACAACTAGTCCTAATAGAGATGTAAGGGCTTTCTTAGGATTTTGTAGGATTGAGATAAGTGGCATAGCAATAGCAGCCACAACAGTAATTACAACCAATATCGCAGAGAGGTTCAACAAGAAGTCAAGACCTGCTGTCACCTCACGAGGATTTGCGCTATCGTATGATGACAAGCCATAACCAAAGGCAAAAACACCTAGGAGTAGCAGCACATACTTTAAATAAGGAATAAATTTCATTGAATAATACTTTTCTAAAAGTTATCTAAAATAAGTTAAAATAGTTGAACGAAATAGAAATTATTTCTTCAAGTATTTAGTAAGGATGTCAATAAGGCTGATAGAAGCATCTTCCATAGAGATTACGATGCTATCAACTTTAGAGATAAGATAGTTATAGAAAAGTTGAAGGATAACCGCTACGATAAGACCACCTACAGTTGTAAGAAGCGCAACCTTGATACCACCAGCAACCAAAGATGGAGCGATGTCACCAGCAGCTTCGATAGAGTCGAATGCACCGATCATACCTACTACAGTACCCATAAAACCGATCATTGGAGCAAGAGCAATGAAAAGTGATACCCAAGAAAGACCGCTTTCTAGTTGACCAGCTTGGATTGAACCATAAGCAGATACTGATTTTTCAACAACGTCAACGCCTTCTGATGAACGCATAAGACCTTGTGTGAAGATAGATGCAACTGGGCCACGAGTGTTTTTACAAACGTCTTTTGCTGCTTCGATACCACCTGATGCAAGAGCTGCTTCAACCTTTGCAAGAAGTTTTTTAGTGTTAGTAGAAGCTAGGTTCAAGTAAATTACACGTTCGATAACGATAGCAAGACCTAGGATAAGACATAGCAAAAGTGGAGACATCCATTCAACGCCACCTTCCATAAATTTTTGTTTAAGAACTTGGTGCATTGGCTCGCCACCTAGTTCGTCAGATACTTGTTCTGTAGCAGCAGCCGCAGCTTCTTGAGCTTGAACATCAACTGTGGTAAATCCCATAAGTGCCACAGCAAATAGAATTGCGAAAATTTTTTTCATCTTTTTTTGAAAGTTTTTGTTATTTTTTAGTTAATTTTTATGTTTAATTTATTTTTTTGCTCTGCACGACAGAATCCACCCCCGCTTTACACTATCTTACTGCACTCTAGTCCCCCTCTTTCGCCCCCCTCTTTCGCCCCCTCTGGGCACTTATTTAAGGTAATAAGGGTACCCTTTCAAAGGTTAAAGGTAGAAAGAAAAATTATAAAAACCAAAATTAAATTGTTATTTCTGCTCGAATTTCTGTTTTTAGTGCTATTTTTACCATCTCAGGCGTGTAATCTTGCCTGCCCAAAAGGTAAGAAAGTTTTGTGATGGCCGCTTCAAAAGTAATATCTCGTGCCCCTATTACACCAATATCTTCGAAAAGCTTCCCTGTGTCATAGAGCGACATATTTACCGCCCCAGCGGCACACTGTGTGACATTTAAAATAATAACACCACGCTCGATTGCAGCACCTAATAGCTCTAACAACCAACCCTGCGTGGGACCATTGCCAGCACCATAACTCTCCAAAATCACGGCTCTAAGACCCTCAATATTCAAAATCGCAGAGATTTCTTCGGGGCGAATCTGGGGATGAAGCTTGATGGTTGCAATATCCGAAGATAAATTTTTGTGAACTTTTAGTGGCAAATTTGGCTCAGTTGACAATAAAAGTGCCTCATTGTACTTAATTTTAATGCCAGCCTCGGCAAGTGGAGGTAAGTTATGGGAAGCAAAAGCATTAAAATACTCGGAGTTATGCTTGGTGGTTCGATTACCACGCATCAAAACATCTTGGAAAAAGATAGTCACCTCATTTGCAATGCCAGCAGCAGCCACCTCGATTGCCGAAATAAGGTTCTCCTTACCATCTGTACGAATCACACCAATGGGAATCTGCGAGCCTGTAAAGACTATGGGTTTTGCGAGGTTTTCGAGCATAAAGCTAAGTGCCGATGCCGAATAGCTCATTGTGTCGGTTCCGTGGAGCACCACAAAGCCATCATAGAGGTCATAATTTTGCTCAATCATTGTGGCAAGCCTCACCCAACAAGCGTGACTCACGTTAGAGGAGTCGATAACTGGAGAGAAGGTCAAGGTGGTGAGTTCAGCCCCAAGTTTATGGAGTTCTGGCACTTCACGCTCAATCTCCGAGAAGTCAACAGGTGCTAGCGAACCTGTGGCTGGATTCTCCTTCATTCCGATAGTTCCCCCCATATATATAATAAGTATGCGTTTCATTGGCTTGTTTTTTGAGATTTTTTGTATATTTGTAGCTATTATTTCACAACCATTGTCAATGGTTGCATTACAAATATATAATATATTTTCGAAAATGACAAAGATTTCACCAGCTTTCGACTTTAAAAAGTTAATGCAAAGTCGTGTCACACGCATATTAATAGTATGTAGTTCCTATGATTACTTCACCATCGAGGAGGATGGGCGTATCGAAAAACAGGTGCATAGCGAATACACCGAGCTTTCGCTTTCGGAGCCTCCACGCTTTACACGTGTCAATAGCGGTAGAGATGCTCTAGAGCTACTCAAAAACGGAGCAAAGTTCGACTTGGTCTTTGTTATGCTAAATATTGGGGAGATGTCGGCCTTTGAATTCTCTAGGGAGTTCAAAAAGCGTTACCGTTATATTCCAATGGTGCTGCTAACCTCCTTCTCCCACGAAATCACCAGACTGCTCAAGACCGAGGATACCTCTGCAATAGACTACGTCTTCTCGTGGCAGGGCAATGCTGAACTAATTTTTGCTATTATTAAGATGGTGGAAGATAGGCTCAATGCCGAGCGTGATATACTAGAGTATGGTGTACAAGCGGTGCTATTGGTCGAGGATAGCGTCAGATTCTACTCGGCATACCTACCCGACCTTTATAAAATAGTACTCACCCAAACCAACGACTCCTCGAAAGAAGCACTCAATGAGTTTCAACGAAAACTACGTAAAAGAGCCAGACCTAAAATACTCTTTGCTAGAACCTATCAAGAGGCACTAGAGTTCTACGACAGATACAATAAAAATCTGCTTGGGGTGATTAGTGATGTATCATTCCCTATGGAGCAGGTCAATGGACACACCGAACGTGGGGCAGGGCTCAAACTCTGCGACCATATTGCCGCCAACAACAAAAGAATACCTATTATACTTCAATCCTCGGAAGAAGATATGGGGCTAGAGGCAAAAAAACGTGACATAGGATTTATCTATAAACACTCCTCTACACTCCTCGAAGAACTCAAGAAATTTGTGTACCACGATATGTTCTTTGGGGCAATCAGCTTTAAAGATATACACACGAGGCAAGTAATCAAAGTGGCTACGGATCTGGCTAGCTTCCAAGAAGCACTTGAAACAATTCCTGATGATACGCTACTCCACTACTCTAGTCGTAACTCCTACTCCAAGTGGCTCTACGCACGTGGACTCTTTGGTATGGCAAACGAAATTAAAGAGGTCTTTATCGACAGTTTTAATAGTGTTGATGAACTTCGAGGTTTCTTGTTAGGGGTTATCAAGAGCTATCGTAGGGCAATGGGACAGGGCGTAATTGCAGAGTTCTCACCAAAAACCTACAATGGCTTTATTTCATTTGCACGCTGCGGTAATGGCTCGCTCGGAGGAAAGGCTCGTGGACTTGCCTTTGTCGCCTCGATTATCGAGAAACATAACCTCTACAATGCTTGGGAGGGGGTGCAAGTTACAATACCTCGTATGTTGGCAGTCTGCTCAGGGTACTTCGAAGAATTTATGGAGAACAATGGACTCTACGAACTTATAACAGATGCTGCTGAAATTAGCGATAATGATATTCTCAACGAATTTATCGGCTCTAGACTCCCCGAACAACTTATATCGGAGCTTAGAATCTTCCTGAAAGAGGTACACAGACCTCTGGCAGTAAGAAGCTCCTCCAAGCTCGAAGACTCACACTATCAACCATTTGCAGGTATCTACTCTACCTATATGGTGCCACGCACTGGTAATATTGACGCCGAAGTGAGAATCGTTTCTAAGGCTATTAAATCGGTCTATGCATCGGTCTTCTTCCGTGCCTCACGTGCCTATATAAATAGCACTAGCAATGTGGTTGGCGAAGAGAGTATGGGGGTCGTTATTCAAGAAATTAGCGGTAGCGAAGACAGCGGACTCTTCTTCCCAACATTTTCGGGGGTGGCTCGCTCGCTGAACTTCTACCCTATTGGCGACGAAAAACCAGAAGATGGGGTCTGCGATATTGCAATGGGGCTTGGTAAGGCTGTGGTCGAGGGTGGTGCTCTACTGCGCTTCTCGCCTGTACACCCTAAACATACCCTGCAACTCTCTACTATGGAAAGCACCCTGCGTGACACTCAACGCTACTTCTACGCTATGGATATGAACATATCCTCATTTAAGTCTAGTACCGATGATGGCGTTAATATCAAACGTGTCGAAGTGCGTGATGCTGTGAAGTTCCGCAATATGCGCTACGTCGCTTCAACTTGGGATATGGCAAATAACCGTATCGCAGACCACTTTAACCCTATGGCGAAAACCCCTGGCAGACCGCTTATCTCATTCGCCTCAATACTAAAATACAATACCTTCCCACTCGCTGACATCATTACTAAACTACTAAAACTCTGCGAAAATGAGATAAAATCACCCGTGGAAATTGAGTTTGCAGTGAATATGGATGTCGAAAGGGGTAAGGATATGATCTTTAACTTCCTGCAAATTAGACCTATGACCTCTAACTTTAGGGGAGATACCCTCAAGTGGGATGAGGTCGATACTTCGGGGGGGATTATCTATGCCGAGAATGCTCTTGGGGTGGGGGCTGTCGAGGGTCTGGATACTATTGTATATATTAAGTCCGAAAATTTTGATGCCGCCAAGACTCGTGAGATTGCTGATGAGATTGAAACTATTAATAAAAAAATGGAGCAGCAAGGGCGTAGGTATATACTCGTTGGGCCTGGCAGGTGGGGTTCTAGTGATAGTTGGCTTGGTGTGCCTGTGAAGTGGGCGCAGATTAGCGAGTCGGCAATAATTGTAGAGTATGCATTGTCGGATTTTCAGATAGATCCATCTCAGGGCACTCACTTTTTCCAGAACCTCACCTCGCTGGGGGTTGGTTATTTGACTATTAATCCTAAGAGTGATGGTGGGTATTTCAATAGTGAGGAGTTGGATGGTATGCAGGCGGAGTATGAGAGTGAGATGGTGCGAGTGGTGCGTTTTGCGCAGGAGTTGTATAGTTTTGTAGATGGTCGCAACAGCAAGGCAATCGTTCGGCGTTAGTGAGGGGGGGGTAGACCCTTTTTGTGACTAAAATTTATTATAGCTTGTATTATTACAGACTAAAATCATTAAAGTTTTTTGGTTCTTTTGTTCACAAAAGAACGATGGCATCAGTCCGCTAGAGCAATAGCAAGGCGGATGCCTTGCCTAAAAATCAAAAGACAAAAATCTTTCGGTTGCACAACCGAAAGCTAGTACAAACTCCCATAAAAAATCTTTTGGGGGTTTGGAGGAACGACAAACAAAAAAAATCGAAGATTTTTTTCCAAACCCCCAAAGCTATTGCCCTGTTGTATTGCTATAGTTTCAGCTTGTAGTATTACAGACTAAAATGATTAAAGTTTTTTGGTTCTTTTGTTCACAA
>JAWXTM010000074.1:0-7856 GCA_044433505.1 Rikenellaceae bacterium | reverse complement strand
GATGATGACCGTGGCGGCTTTGAAAGACGTGATGATGATCGTGGCGGCTTTAAAAGGCGTGATGATGATCGTGATGGCTTTAAAAGGCGTGATGATGACCGTGGCGGCTTTAAACCAAGAGGAGACTTTAAGCCAAAAAATGACGATAAATTCAGACCGAAAACTGATGCTGGACGTGCCGAACAACGTGCCGCTGAAAGAGCTGAAAGAAAAGTGCCTGAAAATATTATCTTTGGTATCCACCCTATCAGAGAAGCACTCGAAGCAGGTGGTAAACTCGATAAAATCTATATTATCAAAGAACCTAACGAAAGCCTTCGTACTATCGAAAGTATGGCACTCGACCTTAAAATCCCAGTGCAAAATGTGCCAACCGTTAAACTCGATAAACTCTCGAAAAATAATAATCACCAAGGGGTAGTGGCTACACTAGCCCAGGTGGAGTATGCTGAACTTGACGAGATTCTAGCTAAAGAACCTACGCTGCTGTTGGTACTGGATGGCGTTACGGATGTGCGTAATTTTGGTGCTATTGCTCGTTCGGCAGAGTGCGCAGGGGTTGATGCAATTATTGTGGGTGCGAAGAATGGGGCGCAGATTAATGGTGAGGCAATTAAGAGCTCGGCTGGTGCATTGCTTAAGATTCCTGTGTGTAGAGTAGGTTCATTGCGTTTGGCTGTGGAGGCTATTAAGGGTCAGGGTATAGAGCCTGTGGCTGCTACCGAAAAGAGTGCTACGCCTATTTATGATGTGGAGATGAGCAGTCCTGTGGCTATTGTTATGGGTGCAGAGGACAAGGGTATTAGTTCAGATATTTTAAAGCTTTGTGATAGGCGTGGGGCAGTGCCTACAACAGGTACTATTGAGTCGTTAAATGTATCGGCAGCTGCAGCGGTAATATTATTCGAGGCGGTGCGTCAGCGTTTGTAGGGGGGCGGGTCATAGACTTTTTTTTATAACAAACTTTGGTCATAAAAAAAAGTCTATGCACCCCTAATCCGACAACTTGCTATATACACTCTCCGCAGGAAGTAACGTAGCATCATAACCCATATAACGACTCTCAATTTCCGTAAACAACTCCAGCAACTCCCCCACACTTGGACTCGTAACCAAACGAACCCTCAAATCCCGAAAATCAGGAAAACCCTTGAAATAACAACTCAAATGCCTACGCATCTCCAACACCCCAACACGCTCGCCCTTTACCCCTACCGAAAGCCCTAAATGTCGACGTGCAGTGGCAACCCTCTCCTCCACGCTTGGCGAACCAAGCAACTCCCCACCACTATCCAAAAAATGGCGTACCTCCCTGAAAATCCACGGACGACCAAAGGTAGCCCTACCAATCATTAACCCATCCACACCATACCTATCAATCATCTCTTTCGCCTTTTGCGCCGAGTCAATATCCCCATTACCAATAATAGGAATCTTCATTAATGGGTTATTCTTAACCTTTCCGATAAGTGTCCAATCAGCTTCACCTTTATACATTTGCGCACGAGTACGCCCGTGAATGGTTAGTGCCGAAATACCGACATCTTGGAGTCTAAGAGCAATTTCCTCTATATTCTTACTCTCCTCGTCCCACCCTAGTCGTGTCTTTACAGTCACAGGTATCTTTACGGCATCGACCACTCTACGAGTAATCTCGACCATTAGCTCCACATTGCGCATCATTCCGCTACCAGCTCCCCTGCCAGCAATTTTCTTAACTGGGCAACCAAAGTTTATATCCACAAGATCGGGACCTTGCGCTTCGGCAATCACGGCACTTTGCGCCATTGCATCGGGGTCAGTACCATATATTTGCGCACCTGCTGGGTGTTCTTCTTCGAGGATGGTGAGTTTGCCGAGCGATTTGGTAACGTTTCTAATTAGCGCATCGGAGTTAACAAATTCAGTATAGCCCATATCTGCACCAAACTCTTTACATAGCATTCTAAAGGAGCGATCAGTAACATCCTCCATTGGTGCTAGTAGCAGCGGTACTCTGTCAAAAATTATTTTATCTGATATTTTCAAGTTCTTTTATATTTTTATATGCTGTTCTCAGCTCCATTCCATCACCAGTGTCGAGTATATAACCTTTGCCAGCTTGCCAGATGCTGTGGTCAACAAACAGAGGGGTACGAGAGTTGTATGCCGCAAGTATTGCTCTGTCTCTGACCAAAAATTTATTGCATATACCCTCATATTTTTCAATATCCTCAACGCTGCTTAGAGTTTTTATAATTTCGAGTCCTTCGGCGGCAAGGATTTCGCAGGTTCTAGTAGATGCTTCGCCTTCGAGTTGAATGCCACTGAGTCCAAATTTACCAGCGATATAGGTAATATAGAGTGCTTCTTCGGTACCGAAGAGTCCGATTTTGCGAATATTATTTGGAATAATGCTCAAAAGAGCTTCGTCAATTTCTCCTAGGTAGTGTGGTGAGTAGGCTCTAAAGTCCAGACCGATATACTCAGGGTTGAGTTCACAAAGCGTAGCAATATTTTGAGGGTCACGTACCCTGCATATTTTTATTGGGAAGTTTCTCATAGTTAAGGTTATTATAATAAAGATGCAAAGGTAGCATTTTTATGTTGAATATAAAGAATTTAGTCTAGAAATACTCCCGTTACGCTACCCATTTTACTTAGTTCTTCGGGAGTGCCACACGCCAGAATCTCTCCGCCACCGTCACCCCCATCAGGGCCCATATCTATCACATAGTCAGCGCACTTTATCAGCTCAGTATTATGTTCAATAACCACTACGGTATTACCCCTATCAACGAGTTTTTGTAGCGCAGCATTCAGCACCCTAACGTCCTCGAAGTGTAGCCCTGTGGTGGGTTCATCCAGTACGTATAGAGTCATTCCCGTATCACGCTTTGCTAGCTCTGCTGAGAGCTTGAGGCGTTGCCTCTCGCCACCGCTTAGAGTGGTACAAGGCTGCCCAAGGCGAATATACCCAAGCCCAACATCCTGCATCGCTCTCAACTTTTGATAGATTGAGGGCAGGTTCTCGAAGAACTCCACAGCTTGGTTAATGGTCATCTCCAGCACGTCATTAATATTGCGCCCCTTGTATTTTATAGTGAGTGTATCGGGGTTGTAGCGGTGTCCGTCACAGACCTTACACTTTACGTAGACATCAGGTAGGAAGTTCATCTCAATGGTCTCAACCCCTGCACCCTTACACGCCTCACACCGCCCACCCTTAACATTAAAGCTAAAGGAGCGAGCCTTAAAGCCACGTGTCTGAGCATCGGTGGTCTTCTCAAAGAGGTTGCGAATATCGGTAAAGACAGTGCTATAGGTTGCTGGGTTGGAGCGTGGTGAGCGATTAATCTGAGACTGGTCGACCACTATAATCTTATCGAGGTGTTCAACACCCTCAATAGTGTCATACTCCAAGGGAACATCATAGCTATTAAAGTACTCACGTGCAAGAATTGGGCGTAGCGTATGGTTAATAAGCGTGCTCTTACCACTGCCACTAACCCCTGCCACTGCCACTAAACATCCTAGTGGTAGTTTTAGTGTAATATCCTTTAGGTTATTACCCTTGCAACCCGTTAGCACTAATTCCTTGCCATTGCCAGTGCGCCTTACTTGGGGTACTTCAATTTTACGAGTACCATTGAGGTATTGCGCCGTGAGAGAGTTAGATTTCAATAATGTATCCAGAGTGCCAGCCGAAACAATCTCACCACCCTTGCGACCAGCAAGTGGCCCAACATCTACAATAAAGTCAGCCGAACGTATCATTAGCTCATCGTGCTCAACCACTATGACCGAATTACCAACATCACGTAGTGCTTCGAGCGAGTGAATCAACTTTACATTATCACGGGGGTGAAGTCCGATACTTGGTTCATCGAGTATATAGAGCACATTGATTAGCTTACTACCCACCTGAGTAGCGAGCCTAATGCGCTGGCTTTCTCCACCACTAAGCGTTCCCGACGGGCGGCTCAATGATAAATATGACAAACCTACATCCAGCAAAAAGCCAAGGCGTGAACCTATCTCAAAGAGTATATCGTGTGCAATCTTTTGCTGCTTAGTCGATAGTTTACCTTCGAGGTTTGCCACCCACTGGCTTAGTCGCTCAATGCTCATTGCCGAAAGCTCTGCAATATTTTTGTCCGCCACCTTAAATGCCAGACTCTCAGCCTTTAGGCGAGTGCCACCACAGAGGTTGCACTTACGCTTTTCTATAAACTGCTCTTTGAATTTTTTACCACGTCGAGTCTCAGTCTCCTCGCTTAGTCGCTCCATATAGGCAAGCACACCCTCCCACTGAGTCATATACGAGGCTCCGCTCTGCGCCTTTACCATCAGCGGATCTGCCTCACCATTAATAAGTGCACGTATCGCCTCGTCCTCCCACTCATTAAGTGGCGTTGTTATATCATAGCCGTACCGCTTAGCCAGTGCCTCTAGTTTTGCATAGAGCAAGGTGGTCTTTCCTATCTTCTTGAGTGGTTCAATGGCACCGCTATCAATAGATAGCCTCATATCTGGGAGTAATTTATCGGTATCAAAGACCCTTTCTACACCCAATCCCGAGCAGGCTGGGCACGCTCCAAATGGCGAATTAAACGAAAAGGTAGCAGGCTGCGGCTCTTGATAAGCAAGCCCCGTGGTTGGGCACATCAGCGAGCGTGAGAAGTAGCGCAACTCCCCACCGCTATCCCCCAACTCACTAACCGCAATAGTCCCCTCGCCATAACTAAAGGCATCCTTTACGCTCTTTTCGATGCGCTCCAAACTCCGCTCATCTGCCCTGAGCCTATCAATCACTAGTTCGATATTGTGGCGAGTGTACCTATCAAGTTGCATAGCAGGGGTCATCTCCAGCACCTCGCCATCAATACGTGCATAGACAAATCCCTTACCCCGCAGCCTCTCGAAGGTTTCACGATAGTGCCCCTTGCGACCCTTAACAATAGGAGATAGTATGGCTATCTTCCTATCCTTATAATCACGAGCAATGGTGGCAACAATCTCGGCTGTGGAGTAGCTCACCATCTCTTCGCCCGTGGCAGTAGAGTATGCCGTGGCTGCCTTAGCATAAAGCAGCCTTAGGTAGTCATATATCTCAGTAATAGTGCCAACCGTAGAGCGTGGGTTCTTGCCCACGGTCTTTTGCTCAATGGCAATTACTGGCGAAAGCCCCGTAATCATGTCGACATCGGGTCGCTCCAAATTACCAATAAACTGGCGTGAGTACGACCCCAAAGTTTCCAGATAACGCCTCTGCCCCTCGGCATATATCGTATCAAAGGCAAGCGAGCTTTTGCCCGAACCGCTAAGCCCCGTAATGACAGTAAGCTCCTGACGTGGAATCTCAAGGTCAATATTCTTTAGATTATGAACCCTTGCACCCTCAATATTTATACTCTTTTTCAACTCTATTCCTCTTTGAATCTATCACTAAAACTAACGAAAACTTCACGGATATTGGTATAACTCTCCTTTAGAAGTTCACGAGCCTCACTCTGGTTTACCCAGCGAGCAATCTCAATACCCTCTTCTACTTGGGGAGTAGGCAACCATTCACCCTGCGCCAACATCAAGAACCAAGCCGTGTGTTTTTCTATGGTACGCTCATTTTCGGTGTATGTATGAATAGTGGTAGCGAGCCTGCGACCAATCAGCAGATCTAATACTCCACACTCCTCCTGAACCTCTCTTAGGGCACACTCCTCGATGCTCTCGCCCTTCTCCCACTTGCCCTTTGGCAAGTCCCACTTCCCACGACGGTATATCATTAGCACCTGTTCATCCTGGTTAAGTAGCAACCCTCCTGCTGCATAAATAACTTTACTCTTTTCTTGTTTCATATTTTTTTATTACCTTTGCTTGATTTTACTAAACTAATTAACAACAATATGGAACGAAAAATCGCCCAAACGCTACTGCAAATTAACGCAATTAAATTGAGCCCTGCAAATCCTTTTACGTGGGCTAGTGGATGGAAGTCACCAATTTATTGTGATAACCGTCGTGCACTCTCATTTGTTGAGGCTCGCAGAGAGGTCTATACAGCCTTCGCAAAGATTATTAATGAAAAGTATCCCGAAGCTGAAGTAGTGGCTGGTGTGGCTACTGGTGCTATTGCGTGGGGGCTTGGTGCTGCCGATGAACTCAAAAAACCATTTATCTATGTGCGCTCGGCTAGCAAGGGTCACGGACTAGAAAATCAAGTGGAAGGATACTACCAAAAAGGTCAGAAAGTTGTGGTGGTGGAAGACCTTGTATCGACTGGTGGAAGCTCGCTTAAAGCGGTAGAGGCACTCAGAAATGCAGGGTGTGAGGTTGTAGGGATGGTTGCTATCTTTACCTATGGCTTTAAAGTGGCAGAAGATAATTTTAAGGCGGCAGGGGTTGAACTCACTACGCTTAGCAACTATAATACCTTAATTGATGTTGCAGTGGAGAGCAACTACGTAACAGCCGACCAAGTGGAAACCCTAGGCGAATGGCGCAAATCTCCATCCGACTGGAAATAACAATTTAATAATATTGATATACTACAATGATAAAAATTGTACCAATTAATACTAAAGCTGAAATTAAAAAATTTACTCGCTTCAAAAATAATCTCTACAAAGGTCACCCCTATGCCGTACCTACGCTAGAGAGTAGCGAACATAAACTACTCGACCCACAGACAAACCCTTCGCTGGAGTTCTGCAAGTTTCAGTGCTTTTTGGCATATAACGAAAAGGGAAAGATTGTAGGGCGCATTGCAGCTATCATTAACGATAGAGTCAACGATACGTGGACTAAAAAAGAGGGGCGTTTTGGCTTCTTCGACACTATTGATGACTATCAGGTGGCAGAGGCACTATTGAGTGCTGCCCAAGAGTGGGTAAAGCAGCGTGGTATGGAAACCTTTGTTGGGCCTATGGGCTTTACTAATATGGACGAGGAAGGGATGCTCGTTGAGGGCTATGATGAGCCTGGTACTATGGCTACTATCTACAACTACCCTTACTATGTGGACTTTGTGGAACGCTTTGGGCTAAAAAAGGAAATCGACTGGATTGAAATGCTGTTGACCCTACCTGAAAAAATGCCTGAGAGAATCGAAAAGTTCTCTAAAATCATTCTGCAAAAAAATAACCTTAAAGTAATTAAGCTAAATAGCAATAAAGAGATTCTCAAGCAGGGTTGGGCTACAAAGATATTTGAGCTTATTAATCGTGAATATTCAAAGCTCTTTGGGTATAATGCAATGACGCAACGCCAGATAGACCACTACGTGGATGTCTATATCCCGATGGTGCGCCGTGAGTTGCTCTGTATGGTGGCAGATAACGAGGATAATCTGGTTGGTATCGGCATTTCGCTACCCTCTATGACACGGGCACTCCAAAAGTCAAGGGGTAAGATGTTGCCATTTGGATGGATACCGTTGCTAAAGGCACTAAAGGGTAAGAAGGCAGAGGTAATTGATTTGATGTTGATTGCCATTGATGCTGATTATCAGAATAAGGGGCTAACTGCTATTGTTATGAAGGAGGTGATAGAGGGTATGCATAAGATGGGGGCGAAGTATGTAGAGACTAACCCTGAGTTAGAGACGAACTCTGCGATACATAATCAGTGGGATATGTTCGAGAAGCGTCACCATAAGCGTCGTAGAGCATATATAAAACATATTTAGGGGAGAGTTCGAGCATAGATTTTTATGATAAAAGTTTGTTATAGTTTGTATTATAATGGACTAAATAAAGAAAGTTTTTTGGTTCTTTTGTTCACAAAAGAACGATGGAATCAGTCCGCTAGAGTAATGAGCAAGGCGGATGCCTTGCCTAAAAATCAAAGACAAAAATCTTTCGGTTGTACAACCGAAA
>JAWXTM010000073.1:0-7953 GCA_044433505.1 Rikenellaceae bacterium | reverse complement strand
TTAAAACCACATAACAGCGCATATATGCGACAAAAAAATAGCACCTGTTAAAAGTGCTATTCTATTGATAATCAATATATTATATGTTATATTTTGACTAAAATCATTTGCCAATGCAGAAGTTGGAGAAAATCTCGGTGAGGATGTCTGTGGTGGTTATTTCGCCAGTTATTTCCTCCAAAGAGTACATCGCCGTGCGTAACTCCGAAGATATTAACTCGCCTGGCAACGACTCCGAAATTGCAGACAACGCCCGCTGAAATGATACCCCTGCCGAGCACAATAACTCATAATGACGCTCATTGCTCACTATCAATGCACTAGACGATGAACCAGACTCGCTCACAACTCCCGACAACCAGCCTCGTAGAGCATCCAACCCCGTACCATACTTCGCCGATATTGACAACCCATCACCTCTCTCGACACTCAACTTATCGCACTTATTATAGACTCGTAAATAATGCTGCCCTTCACTTACCTCAAGGCTCTCGTGCTCAGAATCAACTACCAAATGAAGAACAACCTGCGCTCGACGCAACTGCTCCTCAGAACGCTCTATGCCACTTCGCTCAATCTCATCCGAACTCTCTCGAATACCTGCCGTATCCACAAACCTATACACCACACCATCAATAGTTACTGGAACTTCGATATAATCACGAGTCGTTCCTGCCACATTCGACACTATCGCTCGCTGCTCACCAACCAAAGCATTCAACAGCGTTGACTTACCGACATTGGGCGCACCAACGATTGCTACCGACACCCCATTTTTCAGTACATTACCTAGCGAAAACGAGGCACGTAGCTCTTCGACCCTACACCTTATTCGCTCCACCAACGAACTAAGCTCGCTGCGGCTAGCAAACTCAACCTCCTCCTCACCAAAGTCAAGTTCAAGTTCTAGTAGTGCCAATATCTTTAGTAACTCAGCTCTAAGAACCCTAAACTCTTGGGAATACCCTCCACGAATTTGTTGGAATGCCACACGTGCCGATGCCTTTGAATCACTGGCTATTAGGTCTGCTATTGCTTCGGCTTGACTCAGGTCAATTTTGCCATTCATCATTGCACGCTGCGAGAACTCACCTGCACGAGCCACCTGCGCTCCACTCTCCACACAGCTACGGACTAGTGCCGAGGTTACCCACGCCGAACCGTGACAGCTTACCTCCACCATATCTTCGCCCGTAAAGGATGCAGGGGCTTTATAGTACGTTACTACCACTTCGTCGAGCATCTCACCTGCGCTATCCCGCCACACTCCAAAGGTCGCCACACGAGGTTTTAGTTCTCTACGAAAGAGTTTTGCAACAACGTCCAACACACCCACGCCACTAAGGCGCACTATAGACAAAGCACATCCAACTCCCGTTGCAGGTGCTACAATAACATTTGTGAATAGTTCTGACATTGCTATTCTCTAGGCTTCACGCTCTTTAACAAGAGTGCACCAACGACAGCTGCCACAACCGACGCCACTAGAATTGCCAGTTTACCAGTTGCAATAATCTGAGGGTCAGAGAATGCAAGGTTATCAATAAAGATACTCATAGTAAAACCGATACCACCAAGACACGCCACACCAAGCATCATTTTCCAAGTTGCACCGCTAGGACGTGCAGCGAGTTTCAGTCTCAGTACAATCCAGCTAAAGAGCATAATACCGAGAGGTTTACCCACTACAAGCCCTAGAATAATACCAAGGGATTGGTGTGAACCGATTGCAGCCATTGAGTCGCCAGTGATTACTACCCCTGCATTACACAGCGCAAAGAGTGGCATAATAAAGTAGGCAACGGTTGAGTGCAGGGCGTGTTCTAGACGCTGCACTGGAGAGATTGTATTACGAGCCAAGACTCTCATATTTTGGAGTGTTTCGGCTTGTTTATTATTCGAGAGTACTTGAACGTGGTTAACGTCATCTTTCTTGAATTTATCTATTAGGCGTTGTGCCCCTGCGAAGAATGTTTCCTTAGAGAAGCGTGATGAGGCAGGCATTGCAACTGCTATAAGCACCCCAGCGATAGTAGCGTGCACGCCAGACTTTAGGAACAACACCCAAAGTGCGATTGCAGGAATCAAGTACCAGCGCATAGTGTAGACCCTAAAGCGTGCAAGTAGCAACAAAATAGCAAAGACAACCAGTGCAGCAATGAGCATCGACCAATTTAGTGCCGAAGAGTAGAAGATTGCAATAACAAGTATTGCACCGAGGTCATCAACGATTGCAAGTGCAGCAAGGAAGATTTTAAGCGATAGTGGCACACGTTTGCCCATCATAGCAAGGATTCCCAGTGCAAAGGCAATATCAGTAGCCATTGGGATTCCCCAGCCGTGCGCAGTATCAGTACCGCCATTAAAGATAAAATATATCAGCGCAGGGACAACCATACCCCCTATTGCAGCAGCAATAGGTAGCGAGGCTTGGCGTAGCGAGCGCAATTCACCAGCAACAATCTCACGTTTAATTTCCAGACCCACCGAAAAGAAGAAGACTGCCATTAGAGCGTCATTAATCCATAATTCGAAGGGTTTAGAGAGTCCGAATCCATCAAAACCGAGTGTAAAATCGGTATGCCAAATGGAAGCATACCAAGCGGATGTTGCCTCCATATTGGAGAGCACAAGGGCTACAATAGTGCAGAGGATTAGTACCACGCCCCCTGCCATTGGAGTATGGAAGAAGTGGCTCAGTTTACCAAAGAAAGTGTTTTTTGATTGTTGTTCTAGCATTTTTTATGTTTTTTTTATGTTTTTTGTGACTTAGTTTATTGGGAATATTTTTGCTATGATATTAACTTAAGGGGACTTCTAAAAATTGATTTGGTGGATTTGGGATGAGATTTTGAAGGTGAGTTTTTGCCGCATTTTTGGTCTAATAGCGGGCTATTTGACCAAAAAAAGGTGAAAAATCAACCAAAATATCGCCCAAAGGCATCAAAACTATCTATAAAATATCCATTTTTTATTTGTTAAATTTTAGTGGGGTCAATTTTTAGAAGTCCCCTTAATATCTAAGGGTTTGTATAGAGTAAAATATTTGAGAGTTTATAGAGCAAGCGTGCCCCCACAATAGCATCCCATTCGTCGTGCTCACTTGGGGCAACTTCATTCAGGTCAAAACCAATGACTTTGCGTCCGCTACTTGCCACTGTGTTCAACAAATAGACCGCCTCATTATAGCTCAGACCCCCTGGTACTGGAGTGCCCGTCGAGGGGCAAAACTCCCTTTGAAGTCCATCAATATCAAAACTTATATAGACTCTTTCGGGCAATGACTCTACAATTCGTTGGCACTGCTCTTTCCACGTCACTCCATCGGCTCTATTTTCCATTAACTCCACATCCAAGAACTGTGCAACCCTGCTATCTTGCAGTCCGAACTCACGCTCTGAGCCACAAAAATCACGCACCCCCACCTGCACCAACTTCTCTACAGCGGTGCACTCTAGTGCTCGGCGCATAATGCTAGCGTGCGAGTACTTAAAGCCCTCATAGCCATCCCTAAGATCCATATGCGCATCAATATGCAGAATCCCAAAGCTACTGCGCTTTGTGCCAAGTGCTCGGATAAGCCCCAGTGGAGTACTATGGTCACCCCCGACAAGCCCAATATAGTGCCCTGCCTCAATCTGCTTTACTGCACTCTCAAAGACCCTTTTGTTCATCCACTCGCTAGCCTCATTAACCCTCTCTATTTGGAGTTTTATAGCCTCATCACACTCACTACCACCACTTTCGAGATGTTCGATTACAGTGAGTGCACACTCCCTTGCCACTCTATTACGCTGTGCAATTTCGGGGTCAATATCTAGGGTAAAGATTCCCCTTTGCCACTGCTCGCCATACTGCACATCAAATAGCTCCACCTGAACAGATGCCTCCATAATTGCCTCTGGCGCACCGCTAGTACCCTGTCGGTATGAAACCGTAGCATCCCACGGCACACTTTGCAATACTAAGGTCGCCTCATCTATGGATGACTCCAGCCCAAAATATTGCCCATTAAAAACCCCAGCCCCTTCACTATTAAATTCCATATTACACATACTATTTTTACCTAAAGGTGCAAAGATACAAAATTTTCACCTATTTTTTGCATAGAGTCTATACAATTTTTATATCTTTGCACAGTTATTTATAAGTAAAGGTTCAAGACATAACTATGGCAAGTATCATAAATAAAACACTTCTGGCTCTATTTTCTAGTAGACTCAAAGAGATTGATAGGCACTATGCTGATCCGCTTTCTATTCAGCTCAGTCAGTTTGATCTACTCTGTAAAGACTCGAATCAATATATTAAATCATTTGGCGATATATCCACTATAGAGAAGTTTCAAAACAATGTGCCCGTAGTAGATTACGAAGGGCTTAGTGAGCATATTGAAAAGGTGCGCTCTGGGCAGAAAGATGCCCTCTGGGCAAGCTCGCCTAGCAAATGGGCAGCCAAAAGCTCTGGTACTACTGCCTCGGTTAGTAAATATATCCCCATAACCAAGCAATACCTCGACAAATGCCACTACCAAGGTAGCCGTGATACGCTAGCACTCTCGCTAAGAAACTTCCCAGATACACTTGCCGTTAGCGGTAAATCTCTAACCCTTGGTGGCTCGGCAAAGATAGAGCAAGAGGGTAGGCTGCTTACGGGTGACCTCTCGGCAATTCTTATCGAAAACACCCCGTGGTATGCCCTCACTAAGCGACTCCCAAAGAGCGAAGTTGCTCTGATACCTAACTTCGAAGAGAAAGTGGCTGCCATTTGTCGTGCCACTGCTACGGAAAATATCACCTCATTTGCAGGCGTTCCTTCGTGGAACCTTGTGCTGATGAATAGCATATTGGACTATACTGGTAAAAATAATATCCACGAAGTGTGGCGTGATATGAGCCTCTTTGCACACGGAGGCATCGCCTTTGAACCCTATAGAGCCGAATACCAGAGGCTCTTTCCTGACCCTAAAATGCGCTATATCGAAACGTATAATGCCTCGGAGGGTTTCTTTGGGATTCAAGATGATCCAAGTGACAGTGCTATGTTGCTGATGCTGGATTATCAGATTTTCTATGAGTTTATTCCTACTGCTACGCTCTATGACCACTCTACAGTCGTCACTCTAGAAGGGGTGAAGACTGGTGTGAACTACGCTATGGTTATTTCAACTTCGTGTGGACTGTGGAGGTATATGATTGGTGATACTGTGCAGTTTACATCAACTGCTCCTTACAAAATCAAAATTACTGGACGTACCAAGAGCTTTATAAATGCCTTTGGTGAGGAGGTGATAGTCGATAATGCTGATAAGGCTATTCGGGCTGCTTGTGATGCTACGGGTACTGAGGTGCTGGAGTACACTGCTGCTCCTATTTTTATGGAGGGTAAGGAGAAGGGTGCGCACCAGTGGGTGATTGAGTGCATTAAAGAACCTAGCTGCAAGGAGGAGTTTGTAAGGGTTCTGGATCAAACTCTACAACAGATTAATTCGGATTATGGTGCAAAGAGGTTTAATAGCACTACTTTAAATGCTCCCAAAGTGCACTTTGTAGCGAGCGGCACATTTAAGAAGTGGATGGAGGGTCGTGGTAAGCTAGGTGGACAGAATAAAGTACCAAGGCTTAGCAACTCCCGTGAGCACGTAGAGTCGCTTCTATCAAGTATTTAATCTAGGTGATTTTAGAAGGAGAGAGCCAAGCATTTATTAGTGTTTAGTTCCGTGAAATAAAAAAGGTGGTTTCGACTGACCCGTTGACTTACACCACACGTGGCAGTAGGTGCATTAACACACTACACGGGGGTACGAAACCACCGTATAGTACAAGGCATAGGCATAAGATGTACCTAGCTTTGGTATAATTGGCAAGTTTCCCCACCACGTGTAAATATGTAAGTCACTACAAAGCTACAACTATTTTTCTGAATATGCAAAAACAAATATCCGAGCAATGAATCATAACAACATTACTAAGCTGTAACATATAATCTCACAAAAATTCAAAAATGTAGAGTTTTTGCACTATCTTTGTAAAAAATAAACGTATGCCATTCTTCCCAACAGATATTGAAAATAAAGCTCTCCTACCAATGGAACAAGAGGGGTTAAACAGCTACTGCTCACCTCTACTATTGGACAGTCTACTGATCTCTGACCGCCCCTCTACCTTCTTTGCTCGTGTGGCAGATAGCCAAAAAGACTTACTAATTATTGATAAAAGTGCAGAGATTGTGGACGGCTCTCTGGTTGTGCTATTTCTCGACGGTGAATTTGTAGTGAAACGATACCCGCTATCCCTGCCCGAAGGAACTGCTATCTGGGGACGTGTTATGTACTATATTCAAGCACTCTAACAAGTATGGTGGGACTCTGTGACTGCAATAACTTCTTCGTCTCGTGCCAAAGACTTTTCCAACCTGACCTGAATGGCAAACCCGTTGCTGTGCTATCGGGAAATGATGGGTGCGTCATTGCTCGAAGTAATGAGGTCAAAGCACTTGGAATCAAAATGGGCGCACCTCTATTTCAAGTTAAACATATTGTAAAAAGTAATAACGTAACTCTCTTCTCCGCCAACCACCACCTATACGCTGACATTTCACAACGTGTTATGGCGGTGCTGAGAGCCTATACCCCAGCCATCGAAATATACTCGATTGACGAGGCGTTTATAGACTTCTCGCAATTTGACGTAAATATTCTTAAACCTCAAGGTGAGGCTCTGTCGAAAAAAGTAACAAAGTGCACTGGAATCCCCGTAAGCATTGGAATTGCCCCTACAAAAACACTCGCCAAAATTGCCTGTAAACTATGTAAAACTTACCCCAAACTCAATGGATGTTGCTTGATGTACCGAAGAGAAGATATTGAAAAGGTCCTAAAAACAATCCCTATCGAAGATATTTGGGGCATTGGTCGAAAATCTGCAAAACGACTAAACGATGCAGGAATACTCACAGCTTATCAGTTTACCCAACTATCTGAATCTTGGGTAAATAGACAGTTACACCTACCTGGAGTTCGCATCTGGCGAGAACTGCAAGCTATACCCGCTATAGAGTTTGACCCCTCGCATAAACCTGCCCAATCTATTAGCATTGGACGAAGCTTTGCCAAAGATATATACTCACTCAATGAGTTACACTCTATTGTCGCAAAATTCTCATCCTCGATTGCTAAAAAACTTAGAATGCAGGGAAGTTGCGTCACGCAAATCACCATATCACTGCAAACTAACCGCTATAGAACAGACTTGCCTCAGCACAATGAATGCGATACAGTAGAATTCTTTACTCCCACCGATTCTACACTTGATATTGCCAAGGCAGCAAGCACCTCCATTGACAAACTCTTCAAAGAAGGGTATGGCTATAAAAAGGCTGGGATTGCCTGTTCTGGATTAGTGCCCAAAGAGCAGGTGCTAACTTCACTCTTCGATGAAGCAGATCAAAAAAAACAGCACTCGCTAATGCAAACAATCGACAAAATAAATAGCTCATACAGCCAAGGTGGCATCCGTTTAGCTGTAGAATCATCCGACACGCTGAACTCTAATCGTCATTATATCTCTCCTTGCTTTACTACAAAATGGAGCGATCTGCCAAAAGTTAAAATATAGGGGACTTCTAAAAATTGATTTGGTGGATTTGGGATGAGATTCGAAGGTGAGTTTTTGCCGCATTTTTTGTCTAATAGCGGGCTATTCGAGAGAAAAAAGGTGGAAAATCAACCAAAATATCGCCCTGGTGGCAACAAAATCAATTTCTTTACATCCATTTTTATTTGTTAAATTTTTGTGGGGTCAATTTTTAGAAGTCCCCTATAGTCTATCATTATAAGAATCTGTTTAAATTTCTCTCATCTATTTTGCTAAGTATCTGTCACTTCGCTTTTCTCTCTTTGCACTGCGTTACATAGGCACCGCTATGCGCCTAATGCAAAGAGAGAAAATCAAA
>JAWXTM010000072.1:0-8117 GCA_044433505.1 Rikenellaceae bacterium | reverse complement strand
TCGCCCTGGTGGCATATAAAATCTGATTTTGTTGTCCATTGTTAATTTAAAATTTTTAATAGGGGTCAGTTTTTAGAAGTCCCCTTAAATTTTTGTGGGGTCAATTTTTAGAAGTCCCCTTTAACTATTTAGTCTGTAATAATAAAAGCCAAAACTAAAGCACTGCAATAGTGAAATGATACCAAATTTTAACCATAAACAAAAAAACATTAACGATTTATTCAAATTTAAAGCCCAAAAGTTTGGTGCAGTAACTTATTTTAACTATCTTTGCACCAAGATAAGGCTACGAGGGGCGAGACAGGGGGGGCGAGAGAGGCGGAATGGAGAGTAAAGGAGAGAGGGAGTAAAGGAGAGAGGGAAGTAACGAGGGGGAGTTCTTAATGAGCGAGGGGCACTTATGCCTCTTTTTTTGTTTTTATAATAATGATGGTAACAAAAGACATAGTACTAAAAATTGCTGAAAGTCAGCTTGATAACAATGAACTCTTTGTGGTAGATGTGAAAATATCTGCCGCCTCAGACATTGAACTATCTATTGATAGCGACACACGTGTGGCTATCGACCAATGCGCTAAACTTAGCCGTGCCGTGGAAGCTGAACTAGATGCCCAAGGCTTTGAAGACTACTCACTACTAGTATGCTCGGCAGGAATTGGCTATCCACTCAAAGTCGAAAGGCAACTGAAAAAATGTATCGGCAAAATAGTTGAGGTAGTTAAAAATAATGGACAAAAAGTTGCAGGAGAATTGCTCGAAGGTGCAACTATGCAGTCCGTAGAACTTAAATACAGCGTCAAAGAGACTGTTGAAGGCAAAAAACGTAAAGAACTGGTCGAAAAAATTGAAAAAATTGACCTGAGTGATGCGAAAAGTATCTGCGAAGTATTGACAATAAAATAAAATAATAAAAGAAGAATGAAAACGATTAATTTGGTTAGCAACTTTGCTGAATTCAAAGAGCTCAAAAATATCGATCAAGCAACTATGCTAGGAGTACTAGAGGATGTATTCCGCTCAATGTTGCAAAAAAACTACGGCACCGACGAAAACTACGACATTATCGTTAATATCGAAAAAGGTGACCTTGAGATCTGGCGACGTCGTATAGTTATGGAAGATGGTGACGTTCTGGACGATAACTTCCAAATTTCACTCTCTGACGCTAGAGCAATAGACGAAAGCTACGAAATTGACGAGGAAGTCTCAGAACTAATCCCTATGAATGCCTTTGGCCGTCGTGCGGTACTCTCTATTCGCCAAAACTTGGCTTCTAGAATTATGGATATTGAAAAGGCTAACCTATACGCTAAATACTCGGAGCGCATAGGTGAACTTGTAACTGGCGAAGTCTACCAAGTGTGGAAAAAGGAAACCCTTGTCTTTGATGATGAAGACAATGAGCTTATCCTATTGCGCACTGACCATATCCCTAGCGACTACTTCCGCAAAGGTGACACCCTTCGTGCTATTGTTAGCCGTGTGGAAATGGTTAACGGTTCGCCAAAGATTTTCCTTTCACGTATCTCTCCAGACTTCCTTGAAAGACTATTCGAGATGGAAGTGCCAGAGATTTTTGATGGTGTTATTACTATCAAGAAGGTGGTGCGCATTGCTGGCGAAAGAGCTAAAGTTGCTGTGGAAAGCTACGATGAACGTATCGACCCAGTAGGTGCTTGCGTAGGGGTTAAGGGCTCTAGAATCTACACTATCGTTAAGGAACTTCGTGGCGAAAATATCGACGTTGTAAACTATACTACCAACACTCAACTCTTTATCCAACGTGCACTGAACCCTGCTAAGGTTTCTTCAGTGACACTTAACGAAGAGGAAAGAACTGCTGAGGTTCAACTCAAACCATCAGAAATTTCACTTGCTATTGGTAAGGGTGGTCTTAATATCCGTCTGGCTAGTATGCTTACGGAGTACGATATTGATGTATATCGTGAAGGTGCGGAAGCTGAGGTTGAAGATGACGTTGATCTAAGAGAATTTGATGACGAAATCGAAGGCTGGATTATCGACACTCTCATTAAGGTGGGCTATGACACTGCACGCTCGGTACTAGCACAAGATGCTACGGAACTTGCAAATAGAGCTGACCTTGAGGTCGAAACTGTCGAAGAGGTAATGAGCATCCTCCGCACCGAATTCGAGTAGATGAGTGAGCAGAGAGAGGGGGAGAGAGGGGAAACCCTATACAATGAGCGAGAATAAAGTATAAGAGAAATAATTAATAAGTAAGAATATGAGCGATAAAAAGAAAATACGACTTAGTGCACTCACCCGTACATACTCGGTGGGCGTGCATCACCTTGTGGAACACCTAAATAAAAAAGGACTTGGCGATGGAGTAAATCCTAATACAATACTTAGCGACCAACAACTCGCTTCGCTTAAGGCAGAATTTGGGGGTCAAGAGGTTGAGAAAGTCGATATTCGTGAGATTATTCGCTCAACCAATACCACTACCAAAAACGCTGAGGCTGAGACTCAGGTAGTTGAACCAGTTGTCGAAGAAATCTCTAAGGTGGAGGCTCCAAAAATCAATAAACCTAAAGTGCTAGGAAAGATTGATCTGAGCAAACCTGCCAAAAAGGTTGAAATCATCACTGAAAAGCAGGAAGTGGCTGTTGTCAAAGAGACTCCGAAGGTAGAGGAGGTAAAGATAGAGGCACCTAAAGTGGTTGAACCTGTTGTGCAGGTTGAGCCAGTTGTTGCACCTGTGGAAAAACCACAGCAAGAAGTAGTTATTGAGAAAGTGGAGGAGAAAACGGAAGTTAAAGCTCCTACAGTTGAAGTAAAACTACCCGAAGTAAAAGAAGAAGTAAAAACAGAAAAAGTGGAAGACAAAAAAGAGGAAAAACCTAAAACTACTCTCTTTAGAGCTAATGAAAAGGAAACCCTTGCAGGCCCTAAGATTCTAGGAAAGATTGAATTGCCAGTTGCTACACCAAACAGCGGACGTGGCAAACGCAATAGAATCAAAAAGAATAAAGTTGATATTAAGAATGTTCCAGCTACGCCTGGTGCTAATAATCGACATAGCGGCGGCGGTGCAGCAAATGGCAATACTGATGCTAGGCCACACGGCAATAATAACAATAATAATGCTAATCGTGGTAAAAATAAACCTCAACGCCCAGCTCGTGTTGCTCCAGTAAAGAGGGAGCAAGTTAGCGAAGAGGATGTTCAAAAGCAAATCAAAGAAACGCTTGCTCGTTTGACCAATAAAGGCTCGAAGACCAAAGCTTCGAAACACCGTAGAGATAAACGTGATGCGGTGCAGGAGCGTATGGCGGAAGCTGCTCAACAACAACAAAGCAATAGTGGAGTGCTTCAAGTCACTGAGTTTGTGACAGTGTCGGAACTTGCCACTATGATGGAGAAAAATATTGGTGAGATTATCACGGCTTGTATGAACCTTGGGTTGATGGTAAGTATCAATCAAAGGCTTGATGCCGAGGCACTTGTGATTGTTGCCGAAGAGTTTGGCTATAAGGTTGAGTTCGTATCGGTCGAAATCCAGGAGGCTATTGACCAAGACGAGGACAGAGAAGAGGATCTAGTGCCACGCCCACCTATCGTAACGGTAATGGGTCACGTTGACCACGGTAAAACTTCGCTACTGGACTACATCCGTAATGCAAATGTTATTGCTGGTGAGGCGGGTGGTATCACTCAGCACATCGGTGCATACTCAGTAAAACTAGAGGATGGGCGCAAAGTTACATTCCTTGACACCCCTGGTCACGAAGCCTTTACGGCGATGCGTGCACGTGGTGCTAAGGTAACGGACGTTGCAGTTATTATTGTGGCTGCTGACGATGCTATAATGCCTCAAACTAAGGAGGCTATCAACCACGCCGAGGCGGCTGGTGTACCAATGGTATTCGCTATCAATAAGGTTGATAAAGATGGTGCTAACCCTGAGAAAATCAAAGAGCAACTCTCTACGATGAACTACCTTGTAGAGGATTGGGGCGGTAAGTATCAAAGTGAAGACATCTCTGCCAAAAAGGGACTCAATATTGATAAACTACTCGAAAAGATTGTACTCGAATCGGAAATCCTTGACCTTAAGGCTAACCCTAAGCGTAAGGCAATGGGCTCGGTGATTGAGTCAACTCTGGATAAGGGTCGTGGGTATGTAACCACTGTACTTGTGCAGAATGGTACTCTAAGAGTGGGTGATGTGATGCTTTCGGGTATCTACACGGGACGTGTTAAGGCTATGTTCAATGAGAGGGGGGTGAAGGTTGACCAGGCTGGCCCTGCTACTCCAGTACTTGTGCTAGGGCTTAATGGTGCGCCACAGGCAGGTGACCTTTTCAATGTAATGGACGATGATAAGAGTGCTCGTGAGATTGCCACTAAACGTGAGCAGCTGCAACGTATGCAGGGTCTACGTACTCAGAAACATATTACGCTGGACGAAATCGGTCGCCGTATCGCTATTGGTTCGTTCAAGGAACTAAACATTATTATTAAGGGTGACGTGGATGGCTCGATTGAGGCTCTTACCGACTCACTACTTAAGCTAACTACCGAAGAGGTTCAGGTGAATGTTATCCACAAGGCGGTGGGTGCAATCTCCGAGAGCGATGTGCTGCTAGCAGCCGCTTCGAATGCCGTTATCGTCGGCTTCCAAGTGCGCCCTTCGGCTGCGGCTCGTAAACTTGCCGAAAAAGAGGAAATTGATATAAGACTATACTCTATTATATATGATGCAATCAACGAGATTAAGGATGCTATCGAAGGTATGCTTGCTCCAGAATCGAAGGAGGAAGTAACCGCTTCGGTCGAAGTGCTCGAAACCTTTAAGATTAGTAAGGTCGGAACCATTGCAGGTTGTATCGTGCGAGAGGGTAAGATACACAAGGGCAATGCAGTGCGGGTGATTCGAGATGGTATTGTGGTCTACACTGGTAAGCTGGCGGCTCTCAAACGCTTCAAGGATGAGGTTAAAGAGGTCGGTACAAACTTAGAGTGCGGTCTGTCGATTGAGAACTATAATGATATAAAGGTAGGGGATGTTGTGGAAAGCTATATCGTTGTGGAAGTAGCTAGAAAACTATAAAACCAAACAAAGAAAGGGGTAACTATGAACAATGGTTACCCCTTTTATTAACGCTTAAAAAACTATACAAAAAAATGGGAACTGAAAAGAGAGTTTACTATTTCGGTAACAAAAAAGCCGATGGTAATGGGAAAATGAAAGAGTTGCTTGGAGGTAAGGGTGCAAACCTTGCTGAGATGAACCTTATTGGCATTCCAGTGCCTCCAGGATTCACTATCACAACGGATGTGTGTACTGAATTCTACAAAAAAGGTAAAGACGGGGTAATCGAAATGATTCGTGCCGAAGTCGAAGCTGCTATGAAACAAGTTGAGAGCGATATGGCTCTTAAGTTTGCGGATAATAGTGCTCCACTATTGATGTCAGTTCGCTCGGGTGCGAGAGTGTCGATGCCAGGTATGATGGATACTATCCTGAACCTTGGTCTTAATGACGAAGCTGTCGAAAGCCTTGCAAAAAATAGCGGAAACCCTCGCTTTGCGTGGGACTCGTACCGTCGCTTTGTGCAGATGTATGGTGACGTTGTTTTGGGTATGAAACCTGAAAGCAAAGAGGACGAAGATCCATTCGAAGAAATTATCGACACTATGAAAGAAGAACGTGGCTACACTCTAGACACTGAATTCACTGTGGAAGATCTAAAAGAGATGGTTGCCAAATTTAAAGCTGCCGTTAAATCTCAAACTGGTAAGGATTTCCCTACCTGCCCTTGGGAACAACTTTGGGGTGCTGTGTGTGCAGTATTCGAAAGCTGGATGAACCCTCGTGCAATACTCTACCGCCAAATGCACAAATACCCTGCTGAATGGGGTACAGCTGTGAATGTTCAGGCAATGGTATTCGGTAATATGGGTGATAACTCTGCTACTGGTGTGGCATTTACTCGTGACGCTTCGACTGGCGAAGATATCTTTAATGGTGAGTATCTAGTTAACGCTCAGGGTGAAGACGTTGTGGCAGGTATCCGTACCCCACAAGAAATTACCCTAGAAGGCTCACGCCGCTGGGCTAAACTTCAAGGCATCTCGGAAGAAGAACGTGCCTCGAAATTCCCATCACTAGAAGAAGTTATGCCTGTTGCATACAAAGACCTATATGATATTCAAGAGCACCTTGAAAAGACCTTTACCGATATGCAAGACATCGAGTTTACTATCCAAGATGGTAAATTGTGGATGCTTCAGACTCGTTCAGGAAAGCGTACTGGTGCTGCAATGGTTCGTATGGCAGTGGAAATGTTGGAACAAGGTCTTATCGACGAAAAGACTGCTGTTCTACGTGTAGAACCTGCTAAACTTGACGAACTTCTCCACCCAGTATTCGACCCTGCTGCTATCAAAGCTGCTAAGGTACTATCTAAGGGACTTCCTGCATCACCTGGTGCTGCAACTGGTCAGATTGTATTCTTCGCTGATGATGCTGCTTCTTGGGCAGAAGAGGGTAAGAAGACTATCCTAGTACGTATCGAAACTTCGCCAGAAGACCTTAAGGGTATGAACGCTGCCGAGGGTATCCTGACTGCTAGAGGCGGTATGACCTCACACGCTGCTGTTGTGGCACGTGGTATGGGTAAGTGCTGCGTGTCGGCTGTTGGTGGACTAGAAATTGATTATAAAAACCGCTCGATGAGTGTTGGTGGTCAAGAGTTTAAAGAGGGTGACTGGGTATCATTGAATGGCTCTACTGGTGAGCTTTATGATGGTCAAGTAGCAACCCAAGAGGCATCAGTTGACGGTGACTTCGGTAAGCTAATGAACCTTTCTAGTAAATATGCACACCTTGCAGTGCGTGCTAATGCTGATACCCCACACGATGCAAAAGTTGCATTTGACTTTGGTGCACAGGGTATTGGTCTATGCCGTACAGAGCATATGTTCTTCGAGGGTGATAGAATCGTGTCGGTAAGAAAGATGATTCTTTCGGACGATGAGGCTGGACGTCGCAGTGCACTAGATGAACTACTACCAATCCAACGTGCTGATTTCGAGGGTCTATTCGAAGCTATGGGTGGTCACCCAGTGACTGTTCGCTTGCTCGACCCACCTTTGCACGAGTTTGTTCCTCACTTCGAGAAAGAACAACGTGAAATGGCTGAAGAACTTGGTGTTTCTTACGAAAAGATTAAAGCTAAGGTTGATTCACTACACGAAGTTAACCCTATGCTGGGTCACCGTGGTTGCCGCCTTGGTAATACTTACCCTGAAATCACTGAAATGCAGGCTCGTGCGATTATCGAGGCTGGTATGAATGTAAGGGCTAAGGGTATGCCAGTAAATATTGAAATTATGGTGCCACTTGTTGGTAACCACAAGGAGCTTAAGTATCAGAAGGCTATTATCGACCGTGTTGCAGAGACTGTGTTTGCTGAGCGTAATGATAAGATGGACTATATGATAGGTACTATGATTGAGGTGCCTCGTGCAGCGGTTACAGCTAACGAGATTGCCGAAGTTGCAGAGTTCTTTAGCTTTGGTACAAATGACTTGACTCAGATGACACTTGGTTTCTCACGTGATGATATTGCTAAGTTCTTGCCTGAGTACCTTTCACGTGGTATTTTGAAACAAGACCCATTCCAGGTGTTGGATGCTAAGGGTGTTGGTCAGTTGGTACGTGAGGCGGTATTTAAAGGTAGGGGCGAGCGTCCAAACTTGAAGTGTGGTATTTGTGGGGAGCACGGTGGAGATCCTACGTCGGTTGAGTTCTGTCATTATGCTGACTTGAATTATGTTAGTTGTTCGCCATTCCGTGTGCCTATTGCACGTTTAGCGGCAGCTCACGCCGCAATCAAGGCAAATATGAAGTAGGGGATTTTAGATTCTAATATTAATGAGAGGGTGGGGATTCGCATTTTGTGTGTGAATCCTCACTTTTTTTGTTATAGTTATAGCTTGTATTATAACAGACTAAAATGATGAAAGTTTTTTGGTTCTTTTGTTCACAAAAGAACGATGGAATCAGTCCGCTAGAGCAATAGCAAGGCGAATGCCTTGCCTAAAAATCAAAGACAAAAATCTTTCGGTTGCACAACCGAAAG
>JAWXTM010000071.1:0-8151 GCA_044433505.1 Rikenellaceae bacterium | reverse complement strand
CTGGTTTGATTGCTGGTTGAGCAGCACTTGCTTTAACGTTTTTCAACACTGGAGCTTGACCTTCGATATTGTCAAAACCAGGAACTCTTTGTGGAGCGTAAGTTGCAGGAACTGTTTCGTTGTCAGAAATTTTAGTCAAAGTGAATGGGCCAAATAGAACTTCATAGTCTTCGAATCCTAGTGATTCATCATTGTAGAATGAATAGTAGTTGTAGCCATCAGTAGACAACATAATTACATTCCATACATTGAATTGAGAATCATAGCCATCACCAAGAGTTCCTGTACCACCATATACAGTAGCACTTTGGTTGTCTGAGTTTATATTTGCGATAAGTGCATCATAGCTACCTGTGATAATATAGTTTGCAGCATAATTAGGTACTTCAGCGTAACCAACATACTCGTAAATATATCCATCTTCATCAGTGTACATTTCAGTTTCGCCAGCAACAGTGAATCCACCATAGTCAAATTCGAAGTCTGCAGGAAGAGGCAAGATGTATCTTACGCCAGAAATATCCCAACCATAAACGCTATAAGTTAGACCAGGAACAGCAATACCATCATCGTCAGTGAAGATTACCTCTAGTGACAATGATTTACCAGCAAGTTCAGAAGAAGTAGAGGTCATAGTCCAAGTACCCAACCAAGCGTTGTATTCGTCGGCAACCACAGCTTCTACCATAGTAAAGTCAGTTGAGAACAAGTCAGAAGCAGAAGCAGTGTGAGCTGCGTTGATTGCAAATGCATACGCAGTGTAAGATGTTGAAGGAGTAAAGCCACTTAATGTACCACCAACAGAACCAGTTAGGACATAGTAATCAAGTGCATCATAAGCAAGGTAGTTATCAATGATAGCAGCCATTATATCGTTATCACTACTATAGTAAGACTCCAATAGTCCCTTTTCGAATAAACCATACACATACTCTTGAGTATCATCAGAAGGTACGAAATAAATATCCATAGTTGTGTACTCAATATTCTCAACAGTAATGTCAACAGTGAATGAGTTTCCTGAGCTACCAGCAGCAGCCTGAGTTACAACTACCGCAGCACTTTCGCTACCAGAAGTGAATACAACTTCGCCAGAACGAGATGAGCTATCAGAGTTAGCGTCAACCATAAGAGTTACACTAGCATTGCCACTACCACTAGTAGTTGTTAGAGAGATCCAGCTTGCATCGCTTGCAGCTGTCCACGCACCGTCTGCAATAACGGTAACTTCATTGTTGCCACCTGAACCACTAACTGATAGGGTTGTTGGGGTTACAGAGATTGCACTACTGCCACTTTCAGTACCGTTGTCGTCATCACTTGAACAACCTACTAAAGTCGCAACAGCCATCAAGGCTGCAAAGAGAAATGTTTTTTTCATAGCTTTAATTTTTTTTGTGATATTAAAAGGTCAAATTGTCATCATTCTTTTCTTTAGTTCAATCACTAGAATCTACTAACACATTGACACGGCAAAGTTATGGAAGAAATTTTAAATAAACAAAGAAGAATAAAGCCGTTTCATAGAAGGAAAATGGTGTAACTCGCAACTTTACGAATTACACCACCCTGTTTTATTGAATTACAAAAGATTTTTTTTAAATCTTTTGACTTAGAATCTGTTTAAATTTTTCTCATCTAATTTGTTAAGGATATGTCACTTCACTTTTCTCTTTTTCTGTTCGTTACATAGCTATTGCTATGCGCCTCGCACAAAGAAGAGAAAATTAAAGCAACATCTCTCTTAACACTTTTAGCGAGAAAAACTTAAACAGATTCTTAATATGAATTCAGTTGCATTTGCAGGTTGAATTCAGATTCTTAAACTAAGAGTAATTTTAGAATTAGTTTTGCAAAAAAATCAGCTCTTTTGCACCTTTAATTGCTTTGATTTGCTTTTCGATATTCTCGAATCCAGGAACAAGCTGTGGAGCAGAAGCAACAGGAACTGTTTCGTCGTTAGAAATCTTAGTCAAAGTGAATGGTCCAACTAGAGCTTCATAAGTTTGGAAACCAAGCGAAGTGTCGTTTGTTAGCCTGTAGTAAGCACCATCATAGATTGCACGCAATACAACATTTGTAATAAGATAATCAACGCCATCGAATGTACCCTCAGTACCTGTAATCGCACCGCTCTGATTTCCAGAGTCCATTGTGCCATAAAGAGCATCAAAGTAATCACCCATAATGTAATAACCTCCCTCGATTAAAGCTCTACCAATATATTCATACAAATACGTACCATCGTCTGCAACATCATTTATAGCCGACACTGAGAATCCATTAGTCGAGCTATTGAAGGTTGCTGGAAGTGGGTAGTAGTATCTTGCAGCAGAAACATCCCAACCATAAATACTATAAGTTACACCTGGGTATGCTATATCGTCATTATCAGTAATGATAACTTCAAGTGAGAGTGAGCCTCCGTCTAGCTCCGAAGCGGTAGATGTCAGTGTCCAAGTACCTAGCCAAGCATTGTATTGGTCAGTCACCTCTGCTGTTACTGTTGTAAAGTTAGCTGTGAACAAGTCTGATTCAGGTGCAGTGTGCGGAGCATTGATTGAGAATGCGTAGATAGTATAGTCCGTAGAAGGGGTCAATCCGCTAAATGTGCCGCTCTCGCTACCACTTGTGATAAAATCTTCTAGCGAACCGTAATAAATATATGTATCAATAACAGCTGCCATTATCTCAGCATCGTCGCTATATAGTGATTCCATATCGCCTGATTCGCCAATAAAGTAGATATACTCTTGATTTTCTTCAGAAGGAGTGAATGCAATGTCGGCCGATATTGCTGTTACGTTAGAGACTTTAATATCTAGGCTGAAAGAATTTCCAGCGGTTCCAGCGGCAGCTTGACCGATTAGTAACGTAGCAGTTGCTTCGCCTGAGGTAAAGGTTATTTCTGCCGAGCGAGATGCGCTTAGTGGATTTTCCTCAACCATTAGTGTTACAGTTGTATTGCCATTGCCGTTTGCGGCAGATAGTGTTACCCACGTAGCATCGCTTAGGGCAGTCCAAGCACCATTTGAGGTAACTGTCACTTCGTTGCTATTTGAATAGCCGCTTACTGAGAGTGTGACTGGAGAGACAGAGATAGAGTCGCCACTAGGGTTATCATCGCTGTTATTTTTACAGCCGATTAGAGTTGCTACAGCCATTAGTGCTGCAAAGATAAGTGTTTTTTTCATAGTTTTTTGTTTGTGTTTTTTAGGCGTATCAATATACAGTCATTTTTTACTAAGGTAAATTCATCAAACAAAGATAAAAAAGAAAGTTGAATTTGCAAAGCATTATCTTTCACTTTGTTTAAAAAAGTGGTATGAGTTGTTTAATTTGCGAGTTGTATTGTTTTTTTATGATGAAAGTTTGTTAGAGCTTGTCGAATTACGGACTAAGTCAAGAAAGTTTTTTGGTGCCGCTTACGCACACCAGATGACCAAAGTTTGTTAGAGTTTGTAATACTACAAGCACAAAGATATATTACTCGAAACCGATTAGAACAAACTAAAAAACGAAGCCCTGAAGTGTTTTGTAGAATTTCTTAAGCTGTGGTTCTTGGGGAGGAAAAGAAATAGGGAGAATTGCGTGTTTTTTGGCTCTAAACGAGGCTTACACAACCTTTGCAAACTAAGCTAGCAAAATATCAAAAAAACACTGTGGCAATTCTCACCTTTGACCCCAAGAAACAGAGCTTTCTAGAAATTCACGTAACGCTTCACGCTTCAAAAGCTTTTTGGATACTTTTTGGCTTATCAAAAAGTATCTCAGGGGTTTTAGGGGACGGATAGTCCCCTAAGCTAGAACTCTAAATTAGAGCTAAAACTAGAGCAATACACCAGAGCAATAGCTTTGGGGGTTTGGAAAAAAATCTTCGATTTTTTTGTTTGTCGTTCCTCCAAACCCCCAAAAAACTTTTGTTGGAGTTTGCACTAGCTTTCGGTTTTGCAACCGAAAGATTTTGTCTTTGATTTTTAGGCAAGGCATCCGCCTTGCTATTGCTCTAGCGGACTGATTCCATCGTTCTTTTGTGAACAAAAGAACCAAAAAACTTTAATTATTTAGTCTGTTATAATACAAGCTAAAACTAGTGTAATGTGACCCGTGCAGGTTGTATGCACTAGCTTTCGGTTTTGCAACCGAAAGATTTTTGTCTTTTATTTTTAGGCAAGGCATTCGCCTTGCTATTGCTCTAGCGGACTGATTCCATCGTTCTTTTGTGAACAAAAGAACCAAAAAACTTTAATCATTTTAGTCTTTAATACTACAAGCTCTAACAAACCTTCATCATAAAAAAAAGTGGTACGACTCGCTAATCTGCGAATCATACCACTTTTTTGATATTCCCTATCCCTATCTTAAGGTATTTGTAATAGCTGACCTGATTGACGCAGCTTCACTATTGAATGCCTTAACAACAGGAAGTACTACATTGTCAAAACCAGGAACTCTCTGAGCCGATACATAATCTGGCACCGTTTCATCGTCCGAGATCTTAGTCAAAGTGAATGGGCCAACCAACATCTCATAGTCCTGGAATCCAAGCGTATCGTCATTATAGAAACTGTAGTAATTAGTGCCATCAGTTGCAAGCAACACCACATTAGCAGTTGTAAAGGCAGTGTCGTCATAAGTGCCAGAAGAACAGCTAATAGTTGCGCTCTGGTTGCTAGAACCAAATGCTCCTGTCATAGCGGTAAAGTCGGTGTCTAGCAGGTAGTATCCTCCGCTTATATTGCAAATAGGGTAGTATGCATAGGTGTAGCCATCTTCGTAGTACATCTCATTAATACTGTTAATAGAGAGACCCTTGGTAGAGCTGCTGAAAGTAGCAGGAAGTGGTAAGATATGTCTCAGTTTAGAGATGTCCCAACCATAAATGCTGTATGTTTTACCTGGGTATGCGATACCGTCATCATCAGTAAATACAATATCAAGTGAAAGAGGTCTGCCACTAAGCTCTGAAGTTGTAGAGGTTAGAGTCCAAGTCCCAAGCCACTCGTTATATTCGCTACTAACCTCTGGAGTGATTGTTGTGAAGTCAGCAGTATAAAGGTCAGATGCAGCGGCATCGTGGAAAGCATTGATTGCGAAGGCGTAGACTGTATAGTCCGTTGAGGTGTAAAGACCGCTAAGTGTTGCAGCACTACTGCCACACAACAAGAAGCTATCCATAGTGCCATAGTAGTTGTAAATCTCAATTATTGCAGCCATCTTATCAGCATCCTTGCTGTAGCTTCCCTCTAGCACGCCCTTTTCGAAGGTTGCGTAGATATATTCTTGAGAATCGTCTGTTGTTGAGTAGTAGACATTTGCAGAGATGGCATCAATAGTGGTAAACTCAATATCAATAGAGAAAGAGCCTCCTAGGCTGCCCGATGCTCCCTGAGATACAGCGACAGTTGCACTTTGGCTACCAGAGGTAAAGAGCACTTCTGCACTGCGAGAAGAGTTATCGGAGTTAGCATCTGCCATAATAGTCACGATAGCATCACCATATCCACTATTCATAGAGAAGGTAATCCAGCTTGCGTTGCTAGTTGCTGTCCAAGAGCCGTCAGCCATAACTGCAACATCCTCGCTACTAGAGTATCCGCTCAAAGAGATAGAGTTAGGGGTAACTGAGATGTCGCCTGTTTTTTCGGTGCTCTCTTCGCTGTCGTTACAGCCCACCAAAGTTGCTACAGCCATTAGGGCTGCAAATAGAAATGTTTTTTTCATTTTAAATGATTTAAGTTAAGTGTTAAGTATTTATCCTTTTTTATAGTTCTCTCTTAAAAAGTTATTTAGACAATAGCAGCTGAGTGAGTAAGATATTGAAAATCAACACCATAACTGAACCAATAACAACTGCACGGGTCGAGCTTCGACCAACTTCGAGAGAAGTTCCCTTGGCATAATAACCAAAGAAACAGGATAGTGACGTGATTAAAAAACCAAATACACAAGACTTAATCAAGGAATATACCATATAAAATGGTTCAAAGTCAAACTTCAAACCGTAGACATAATCAGAAATAGGAATCAGTCCACCCAGTCCAACCATTACATTACCGCCCACTAGACCGCAAATCATAGAGGTAGCTGTAAGCAGAGGGAAGAAAAATACTGCTGCAATAATTTTTGGTAGTATCAGGTAGTTAGCCGAGTTGACGCCCATAATTTCAAGTGCATCAATTTGTTCGGTGATACGCATAGTACCAATTTCGCTGGCAAGGTTGCTACCAATTTTCCCAGAAAGAACCAGTGCTAGTACAGTAGATGAGAACTCCAGAACGATACTCTCTCTACCTGCATATCCGATCATATAGCGAGGTAGCAGTGGATTTTCGAGGTTATTGGTCATTTGGATAACAATCGCTGCACCCATAAACAGAGATAGGATAGCTACAATGACAACTGTTTGCAGCCCGATTACGTCCATTTCCTTTACTAGGCTTGCACGAAATATATTCCACTTTTGGGGTTTACGGAATGTGCGCCCCATCAAAATTATATATTGACCGATTAAAAATAATCCTTGCTTCACTGTTCTATTCTCTAAATTATTGAATTTTACTAAATTGACAAAGGTATAAATATTTTTTGATTCACACCATTTCTGGGCATATTTTTTTTGCAAAATCCGCAAAAAAATATGCCCAGAAGTCCTATATATTTATTATAGGTATAATTATTGCGTAGAAACTTTAGGGGAAAAATATGTATAATTAGTTTTCAGAGGCGTTTCTTAATTATGATAAAATCTACATCCTCGGCTTATAAATGGTGGCTACTTGCACTAATGATGGTAAGTACTGCTATGGCTATTCTCGATACCACCATCATTAATTCAGTAATTCCAGCTTTGTCGAAAGATTTTTCTGAGAATCTCTCTCATATTGAGTGGATAGTTACGGGTTACCTACTCTCGATGTGTATAATGCTCCCTACGGCAGGGTGGTTTGCCTCGAAGTGGGGCTATAAGCGTATCTACCTAATAGGGATGATACTCTTTACGCTTGGTAGCTATATGTGTTACCTAAGCAGCAGCCTCTCTATGCTTATCTTTTCAAGAGTCGTAGAAGGGATTGGTAGTGGGGTAGTGCAGTCGCTGGGTTTGGCAATCATCATTCGCCACTTCGATGCTCGTAACCGTGCTTTGGCACTTGGGTTGTGGGGCATAGCCTCGGCAGCAGCTGTTTCTATGGGACCTTACTTGGGTGGTGAGCTGTTGTTGCTTTATGGGTGGAATTCGCTCTTTGCTATCAATGTTCCAGTGGGGGTACTCAATATCTTGGTGGCGGCATTGGTTATGAATGAAGTTAAGGATAGTGGCATAGGTAAATTTAATCTCTGGGGCTTTTTGCTTACAGGTTTGCCTGCACCGTTATTGGTGGTAGGGCTGGCATTAGGTGTTTCGTTGGGATGGAGCTCCATAATTGTGCTTAGCACCCTGAGTGGAGCAATACTATCTGGGATAGGATTTGTCCTTTATAACAAAAGTAGCAAAGAACCTTTCATAGATTTTTCTATATTTCACAATCGCAATTTTGCACTCTCAGTTATTGCACTCGGAGGGCTTGGCTTTGGTTTTTATGGTGGGAATTATCTCTTTCCACTCTATATGGAACATTCGTTGAGCTATACTGCCATTATGGTAGGAGGCTTTTATTTGCCAGTGGGCTTGTTGCAGGGAGTATTGGCACCTATTAGCGGAGTGTTGGCACGTAGGACAGGTGAGTGGATATTGGTAGTGGTTGGGTTGAGCCTCTTTTGTATTTACTTGTTGATGAGTGCTTGGTATGGACTGGAGACATCATTTGGGTATATAGTGGTGTCGGTATTGCTCAGAGGGTTTGGGTTAGGACTCTCCTTTACATCGCTAAATGCGCTTGCTGTCAAAACCCTTTCGCACGAGCAAATGACTTCGGCATCGGGTATTAATAATACCATTAAGCAGGTGTCTGGGAGTTTGGGTATAGCAATCTTTACGGCACTGATAACCAGTTCTTTGCACCCAGAAAAGTTGAGTCTAGTAACACCAAAAGAGCATTATGTGGAGGCGGTAGATAGCAGTTTTTATATTGCATTGTTTTTTGCGTTATTTGGATTGTTAGCGGTGTTATTTATGCGCAGAGTTGTGAGGTAGTCGTGTACGTTAATCCA
>JAWXTM010000070.1:0-8353 GCA_044433505.1 Rikenellaceae bacterium | reverse complement strand
CGCAAACTTCCCAAAAGCGACGACTATTGAACAGCAAGCTTTTTATCAGTGCTCATCATTAACAAGCGCAGACTTCCCAGAAGCGACGACTATTGAACGTTATGCTTTTAGTGGTTGTTCGAAATTGTCATCAGTTAACTTCCCACTTGTAACTTCTATTGGTTATTATTATAAAAGTTCTTCTGCTGGATATGCATTCGAGGGTTGCGTATCGTTAAAATCAGCGGCATTCCCTAGTGTGACTGCTATCTACCAATATACATTCTACGGTTGCGATGCGCTGACTAGCCTCGACCTCGCTACTAATGAAGATTGTGTGCTATCTACCCTTGATGTAGATGTCTTTAGAATTAATGACACCCAAACACAAGAAGGAAACATTACACTCAATATCGGTACCGCCAATAGTAGCAACGTTTCGGGAAATACCCTAACCGTCAGCGGAAACTCCTACACCTTCTCTAAAATTAACGTTACAGGAGGCTCTCAGTCCGAACTGACCGCCTCTAGCCCTAACGGTAATGGCGTAGCGTGGTAACCCCCCCCCCTACAAAAAAAAGAGAGCACCCTTTCCCACCGCAAGTGGAAAGAGTGCTCTCTATCGTTACATCAAAACCCCACAGAAATTGTGACACACTATTGCACAGAAATAAAAAAAAGAGTACCTTTGCACTCCACTTAAGAATGAAACGTAAAATATAATATAATGGTTAATCGCAGATTACTACGCACAAAAATCCTTAGAGCACTCTATGGTCACCTTTCCAACTCTAACCCTAAGGCGGAAAAATCACTAGCCCTATACTCTCGTAGCGTTAAAGAATGTTATCTACTACACCTATTTATATTACAGCTGCTAGTGGAGGTGAAAAACTATGCCATTGAACGCCAAACGATTGCTGCATCTAAGTTCCACGCCACCTTCGATGACCTTAACCCTAAGAAACGCTTCGTCCAAAACCCTATAATTAAAAATATTGAAAACAACGAGGAACTTCAAGACAGACTTGCTAACTCTGGCATCTCGTGGGGAAACCACCAAGAGGTTATTCGTGAGATTTATAACCAAATTATAGAATCAGACCGCTACAAAAGCTATCAAGATGGCACGGGTAGCGAACGTGACTTTATACTCTACATACTCAAAAACCTAATTGAAGATAATCACGTGGTTGAACAAGCACTCGAAGATATGTCAATCCTATGGGTTGATGACCTTGGGTATGCACTCGGTGAATCAATCTTTGTGGTAGAAAAACACCTCGAAAAGGGTGTTATCGAACAATTTAAATACCCCGATGATAAGGAGTATGGTGAGAGCCTGTTGATGCACGCCATCTCAAGAAGCAATATTTACCTGAACTTCCTGGAAGAACATTGCGAAAAATGGGAAATGGAACGTATCGCATTTATGGACAAGGTGCTCTTTGTGCTGGCGACCTCGGAGCTGGTGAGCTGCGAGAATATCCCTGTGAAAGTTACGCTTAACGAATATATCGAAATATCGAAATACTACTCGACACCATCTAGTTATAACTTCCTAAATGGTATGCTGCACAAGGCGATTGACTCCTACACCGAACAAGGGAAAATCCAGAAAAGTGGTATGGGACTTCTTGATCATAAGGTGACATCTAAAAATTGACCCCACTAAAAATTAATAAATAAAAATGAAAAGAAGTGGTATTGGAATGATAATGATTGCTGCGCTGGCGACACTCTCTCTGAGGTGTGGCACTAGCAGCGGTGAGGCTAATTCTAATGCATCTTTTTCAACCACTAGCAAATTGACAGTAACGCTTCCGCTATGCTCGGATGCTACCCCTGACACCATACACCTTGGTAGGATTCACGAAGGCGAGATTATAGCTAGTGCCTTTACTATCGACAATTCTGGGGAAGATGCCATAGCTATTATAGGCATAAATGTTGATTGTGGATGCACCCAGACCAGATACGATAACAAACCGATACTTGCTGGCGAAAGCCGTAGGGTTGATTTCTCCTTTAATAGCGAAGGGCGTGGGGGTAAACAGTGTAAGGCTATGAGCGTACAACTCTCTGGTGGAGCGGAGTTTAAGGTTTGCTTTTTGGCCGATGTGTTGGAACGAAGCTAAAATATGTAAGATGAAATACCTCAGAAAAAGTCTATCTACCTACACCTCAGTGTTTCTATTCTTGTGTGTGGGGTGCGGCAATATTTCAGAGCAAACGTCTTCTATCACAAACGACATTGTGGTTGAAGTGCCACTCGTAGAGGGTGCAAAATACGACACTATACATATTGGCAAGATGATTGAGGGTGATATTTATAACGGCAGCTTCGAGGTGTATAATAAAGGGAGTGAAGCTATCGTTATAGCGGATATAAAGGCAGAGTGTGGTTGTACAAAGACAAAGTTCGACCCACAACCTATTCTTGCTGGCGAGAAAAGAACGATAGAACTTGCCTTCAATAGCGTAAGAAGGCCTGGTAAACAAAAAAAGGCAATAAAAGTGAGGCTCTCGAATGGCGAAGAATTTAAGATCAATTTCGATGCCGAGGTAGCCCCTAAAGGTAATACTGCAAAAACACACTAAAAATTTTAAATAAACACAAAAACTATGACAATTCTAACAATTTTACTTCAAGCGGGTGCTCCTGCAGCTGGTGCTGCCCCACAACAAGGGGGTATGGACTACTCGTTTATCATTATGATGGTGCTTATCTTTGCCGTGATGTATTTCCTAATGATACGTCCACAGCAAAAACGCCAAAAAGAGCTTAATAACTTCCGCAAGAACCTTGAAAAGGGTGCAAAAGTAATCACTGCTGGCGGTATTTATGGTAAGGTTAAGGCTATCGAAGAGGGTTCTGTACTAGTTGAGGTTGACAGCAATGTAACTTTGCGTATGGACAAGAGTATGATTATGCGTGACCCTTCTGACTTCCAACAAAAGTAAGGGTTCTATTATACACCTATGGGGGCTTCTAAAAATCGCCCCCCCCTATTTTATAGGGTAAAACAGTTGTGCCATTTTCTTCGGAGGGTGGCATTTTTTTGGGGGGGTCAGTTTTTATATGTCCCCTAAAATCTAAAAAAAATAAAAATTTGAAGTAAAAAAGTTGAAAGTACAATTTTTTTTGTTACTTTTGCGAATTATTACCTATCAGTAGAATTATAAATTTTTAAAAGAAAAATAAGAAAAATGGCATCATTGCAAACACTCAGAAACAAAGGAGGACTTATCGTAGCTATCGTTATTGGGGTAGCACTCCTAGCATTTGTGCTTGGTGATATGTTCACCTCTGGAGCAGCACTCTTTGGCGAAGGACGTAGCGTCGGCGAAATTGACGGTAAAACAATTAGCGTGGAGGAATACTCAGCGCAGGTCAATACCCTTACCGAAGTTGTGAAAATTACTAACGGTAGCCAAACTCTTGGAGATCAAGAAACTCAAGTGGTTCAATCTCAAGCGTGGCAACAACTAGTTATGACCTATGCTATAATGCCTCAGCTCAAAGAAATTGGTATTAGAGTGGGTGTGGAGGAAATGACCGAACTGCTAACTGGCAGAGAAGCATCTCCAATGGTGCAACAATACTTCAGAAACCCTGAAACTGGCGCATTTGATGTGAACTTGGTTCGCCAATTCCTTACCAATGTTGAACAAGATGCTACTGGTAGCCTACAACTTTTCTGGGATAACCTTGCTGTTGATGTTCACAACGAAGCTCTAGTAGCTAAGATGCAGAGCCTAGTAAATAATGGTATCTATGTTACTGGTCAACAAGCTCGATTCTATGCTGACGTAGAGGGTGCAAACTTCAACGTTCGCTTCGTTGCTGAAAAACTAACGGAAGTTGCTGACAGTACTATTAATGTTACAGATGCTGAAATTAGAGCATACCACAAAGCTCACCCAGAATCATTCAAACGCACTGAATCTCGCTCGATTGAGTATGTAGCATTCGACGCACTACCTTCTCAAAGAGACTATGCAGCGGCTGCGAAATATATCGAAACGCTTAAGGCTGATTTCCTTGCTGCCGAAGATGTTCAACAATTCGCTCAACTTAACTCACAAGTTAGCCCAGGTACTCGTTACTTCAAGGCTGATGAGCTTTCGGGCGAACTCTCTGAATTTGCCTTTGGTGATAACAAAGACGGTATCTACGCTCCTGCAATGGCAGCTAATAAATACACCCTTACTCGTATCGCTGACAAAAAGATGATGTTTGACAGTGTCAACATCTCTGCAATCGTGCTAGAGCCTACCTCTACTGCACTTGCTGATAGCTTGATGGATGTAATCAAAAGAAGCCCTGCTAAATATGGTGAACTTGCTAGCGAATACTCGCTTGCTCCAACTACATCTGACAAGGCTGGTGAAATCGGAACGGTTGACCCTCAGATACTATTTGCTGAGATGAACGAAGCACTAATGACTATGAGAAATGGTGAGGTAAGATTGCTTACTACTCCTAACTCACTCTTTATCCTGAAACTCAATAGCACCAAAAACCTTAACGAAAAGGTGCAGCTAGCTGACGTTGAATATACTGTAGAGCCTAGCGAAGAGACTAGAGCATCGGTTTATAACCGTGCATCACTATTCGCAAATAACGCTACTCACGGTGGTTTTGCTAAGAGCGCAACAGACAGTATGCTTTCAGTACGCACAGCATCGCTTGCTCCTACACAAAGAGAACTCTCGGGCTTTAGCAACTCTCGTTCAGTTGTAAGCTGGGCATACAATAACAATCGTGGCGCACTAAGCGACGTTATGGAATTTGGTGACTCTTACCTGGTGGCTTCACTAAGCAAAATTGCTGAAGATGGCGTTGCTCCTGTAGAAGATGTTGCTTCGCAAATCCGCTCAACTCTTGTACAAGAGAAGAAGGCGCAAGAGGCTGCTAAAAGACTCTCTGGAGGTTCGGTTGACGCTGTTGCCGCTAAACTAGGCGTAGAGGTAATCGAGGGTAGCGACATTAACTTCAATACCTACATTGCTCCAGAAGTTGGCTTCGATCCAACATTCGCTGGTGCTGTGGTTGCCCTAGAGAGAGGTAAGGTCTCTAAGCCTGTAGAGGGTAAGAGTGCTGCCTACCTTATTGAGGTGACTGATGTGGTGAGCAATCCTGCTTCTGTGGATATGGTCAGAGAGCGACTCGAAGCTGCCGCTACTCAACAAGCCTTCTCCCAAGCTTACGAAACAATGCTGACCAACTCCAGTATAACTGATACACGATATAAATTCTTCTAATAGAAAATATAAGGGGGCGCAAATTTGTGCCCCCTTTTTTTAAATAGCCTTTTTTATTAATGATAACTAAAGGCAAAACATAAACTAATCATTAACAAAAAATCTTTAACCAAGAGAGATGAGTAACTTAAGATTTAAAATGGTCGAGGCTTCCATTACTAAAAAAGCACTCCCTATTGAAGCTCCAACTGCACGCCCTGCTGAGTATTTTGGCTGCAAAGTGTTTAACGCAGAGAAGATGCGCAAATACCTTTCAAAGAGTACCTTCGAGGCTCTGCAAGATATTATCGAGAATCACTCTCGTGTGAGTCGTACATTGGCTGACGCTGTGGCAGCTGGTATGAAACAATGGGCTATGGAAAATGGTGCTACTCACTATACTCACTGGTTCCAACCTCTAACAGGTGGTACTGCCGAAAAACACGACGCATTTGTCGAACACGATGGTCACGGTGGTATGGTTGAAGAATTTAGCGGAAAGCTGCTTGCTCAACAAGAGGGTGACGCTTCTTCATTCCCAAATGGTGGCACTCGTTCAACCTTTGAGGCACGTGGTTACTCGGCGTGGGATCCAACCTCTCCTGCATTTATCGTAGAGGGCACGCTTTGTATCCCTACTATCTTTATATCATACACTGGCGAGGCACTTGACTACAAAGTACCTCTACTTCGCTCTATTGAGGCTGTTGACAAGGCATCTACCGCAATTTGTCAATACTTCAACCCAGAGGTGTCGAAAGTTAAAGCATACTTGGGTTGGGAACAAGAGTACTTCTTGGTTGACGAAGGGTTGTGGGCAGCACGTCCAGACCTTATGATGACTGGTCGTACGCTAATGGGTCACGAGAGTGCTAAGAACCAACAGCTAGAGGACCACTACTTTGGATCTATCCCTACTCGTGTAGCGGCCTATATGCGTGACTTGGAGTACGCTTGCTGGGAGCTTGGTATCCCTGCTAAGACTCGTCACAATGAGGTTGCGCCAGGTCAATTCGAGCTAGCTCCTGTATTCGAGGAAGCTAACCTTGCTAATGACCACAATCTACTGCTTATGACAGTTATGAAACGTATTGCTCGTAAGCACTCTTTCCGCATTATTCTGCACGAAAAACCATTTGCTGGTATCAATGGTTCGGGTAAACACTGTAACTTCTCTCTTGGTACTTCAACTGGTGTGAACCTTTACTCGCCTGGCAAAACTGAAAGCGATAACCTGCAATTCCTAACCTTCTTGGTTAATACACTCGTTGCTGTACACCGCCATAATGGACTATTGAAGGCTGCTATTAGTAGTGCTACTAATGCACACCGCCTTGGTGCTAACGAAGCTCCTCCTGCAATCATCTCGGTATTCCTTGGTCGCCAACTCTCTGAAGTGCTAGACCACCTAGCTGACGAAGGTCAAGACGATACTATCGTAATGGATGCTAAACAGAAATTCTTTACTGGTATTGCGCACATTCCTGAACTATTTATTGATAATACTGACCGTAACCGTACCTCTCCATTTGCCTTTACTGGTAACCGTTTTGAGTTCCGTGCCGTTGGTTCGACAGCGAACTGTGCTGGTGCGCTTACAGTAATCAATAGCTCGATTGCAGCTCAACTAAATATCTTTAGAGCAGAACTCGAAGAGCTTATGGCAAGTGGCAAGACTTTTGAGGGTGCTACTATCGAATTGCTTAAGAAATATATCAAAGAGAGCAAAGCTATCCACTTTGATGGCAATGGTTACTCTGACGAATGGAAAGAGGAAGCTGCCCGAAGAGGTTTGGATTGCGAAGGTTCGGTGCCACGCATCCTAGAGAACTATATGACTGACAGTAGCGTACAGCTATTCTCTGAGACTGGGGTAATGAACTTCGAGGAGCTTCACGCTCGTGCAGAGGTTCACTGGGAAACTTACACCAAGAAGATTCAAATCGAGGCTCGTGTAATGGGTGACCTTGCTATGAACCATATCTTGCCAGTAGCGTCACGCTACCAAGCGCACCTACTAGATAAGGTTGCTAAGGTGGCAGTACTATATAGCTCGAAAGAGGAAATCGAAGAGATTGCTGGACGTGACAAGATGTTGATTACAAAGATTTCGAAGTACATCAATGCTATTCGCAAGGGTGTTGACGAGATGGTTGCAGCACGTGTTGTGGCTAATGAGATTGCCAATGAGCACGAAAAGGCTGTTGCATACTACGATACAGTAGCTGTGAAGCTTGACGAGGTTCGCTTCTTTATCGACAAGTTAGAGCTAATTGTGGACAACGAAATGTGGCCATTGCCAAAGTATCGTGAACTACTATTTATGAGATAAAATAAACAAAATAAAAAAAAGACAATGAGAAGAAGAATGAGAGTGGCGTTTGCATCAATTTTTGCACTAGTAGCGGTTTCGTGTAACACAAGTTCGTATTATGAGTTTTCGGAAAACTTCTTTTTCTTTCCGTATGTGATTCTCTCAGATACCACTTACGTGAAAGCAGACAGTGTAGATATTAATATGAACTCTGAGTTGGTGGAGTATTTCGTAGAAGAGGGGACTGCCTATATTGATAGCTACAGTGGAAGTGGGGAGTATTACTCTGAGGCATATCAGCAGATTTACGATGTACTGGAGGCTGAGTATGAGATTAATCTAGCAAAGGTTGAGAAGTATGATTATGAGTCATTGCTAGCTGATTTTGCTGAGAATTTCAGTGGCAAGGTAGAGGTTGTGTATGAGGTTAGGGAGTCGTCTACCCAGATGTGGGCATTCCGTGACACTGTTGCAACATTCCAGTTAGTGAAGGTTGAGTAAAGGGAGGGTCTTTTTTGTAAGATTTTTATAAGAGGGAGGGGCGGTCATATTGTTATGACCGCTCTTTTTTTTGGTGCCGCTGGGCACGCCAGATGTTTTAGTTTGTTAGTGCTTGTATTATTGCAGACTAAAATGATTAAAGTTTTTTGGTTCTTTTGTGATCCAAAGAACTTTCGTAACTTTAGTCTTCTATAGCTTGTATTATTATAGGGGACTTCTAAAAATTGACCCCACTAAAAATTAATAAATAAAAATGGATGTAAATAAATAGGTTTTGATGCCACCAGGGCGATATTTTGGTTGATTTTTCAC
>JAWXTM010000069.1:0-8965 GCA_044433505.1 Rikenellaceae bacterium | reverse complement strand
GGATTGAAAACAAGCTAAATAATCGCCCTCGTAAAAGGCTCGGCTACCTCACACCAAATGAAAAATTTAAACAAATATTAACTATGAATTCAGTTGCATTTGCAGGTTGAATTCAGCTTTTGAGTATAAGCAGTACGGAAGATTTCGTCTTGCCAGTTAGTACCCTCAGCACCAGTATCTTCTACATAAGACAAAATTGCATCCCAAGTGTCACTCATAGTAGTACCAGAGTTGGCATAAGACTCACGTTTCAACAATGCATACTCTGAAGCATTACACATATCAATTTCGTCAACAACATTCGAAATTGAGCTGTATACATTCACAGTAACTTTTGTTTTTTGGTCATACTCGCCACCCTTAGTTTGCACAAGGATAACACCATTTGCACCACGAGAACCGTAGATTGCAGTAGCCGATGCATCTTTAAGCACCTCAATCGAAAGGATGTCGTTAGGAGCAATGTGGCTGATGTCGCTTACAGGAACACCGTCTACAACGTAAAGTGGGTCAGAGTTACTAAGCGAACCTACACCACGAATACGAATCGTTGTACCCGAGCCTGGCTCACCAGAGTTAACTTGAACGCTCACACCCGCAACCTTACCTTGAAGAGCTTGAGCAGCATCAACGGTTGAAAGTTGCAAAAGATCGTCAGCACCTACTCTACCAACAGCACCTGTAAGGTCGCTCTTGCGCATTGTACCGTAACCGACAACTACAATCTCTTCTAGGGTCGCAACGTCAGGTTCCAAGAAAACCTCCATCTTCACCTCTACATTAAGAGTAGTAGTTAAGTAGCCTGCATAATGGAAATCCAATGTGCTACTTTCAGAGGCAACTCTCATCTCGAACTCTCCGTCGACGTTAGTTCCCACTGCGTTAGATGTACCAGTCTCCACAACTGTTACACCTATGATAGGCTCGGCAGTGTCTTTGTCCAGTACTTTTCCTTTTACTGTAAACTGCTGAGCCATTGAATAAGTAATGCTCAGAAGTAACAGCACTAATAGTGATAATTTCTTCATAATTTTTCTTAGGTTAAAGTTTTACATATTGTTGTTTTGTTGTTGATTTGATAATTTCAAGTGTTGAGATATCGCTAGCAAAGATTGAGTTGAGACCTTGAGGTTCTTGAGGAGGGTCACCAACGTAGTCATCACCCATTTGCCAATTTAGGTGTTCAGGTTCACCATATCCGCCCCAAGCCCAGAAGTTGCAGCCAGCAAAGTGACCTCCCTCCTTCATATTCTTAGTAATAAGGTTAAAGACTGCTGAGTAGTACAAGTCACGCTGAGTGGTTGCGCTCACATCTTTTCTAAAGTCGTAACCGTCGCGTGGAAAACCAAATTCTTCGAGTACCATTGGTTTATTGACACGCTGTGCAACTTTAGAGTGGCGATCTAAATATAGTGTAGTCTCTGTAATAGCATTTTGCAGAGTACCTTCAATATTTTCAATATCAATCCAGCTCCAGTTTTTAGGCCAGCAGTGGATAGTTAGGTAATCAATATTCTTATCTTGGTGGATAGCCTCAAAGAGTTCAATATCTTCTTCGCAACCCTTCTCGCCTTCGCTACCAACCGACACAAGGTGGTTTTTGTCTAGACTTTTGATTAGTGTAGCACACTCTAGCACCCATTCTTTAAAAGGCTCTTTGTTTTTATCAGAGAAGGCACGAGGTTCGTTACCGATTTGCCAAGCCATAATGGCAGGTTCTTCGCTATACTTCACACCACTTATACTATTAGTGCGCCCAACAATATCCCTTACATAATTAAAGAAAAGTTCCTGAGCCTCTCTACACACAGCAAACTCAGTAACATAGCTACGGAAAACATCCCAACTAGTTTCAGCAGGAACAGGAGCAACTCCTTTACCTGCCCACTCTAAGTACTGGCTATAACCACCGCTCCACTCCCAAGAGTTATTAAGGAAAAGCACAGCCTCCATATCTCTTTTGCGGAGTTCCACTAACAGATAGTCTAGTCCTTGAAGTAGAGTATCATTATAGACACCAGGCGAGAGTTGCAAACTAGGTTGAACCTTCGAGGTACGAGCATCGCCATCAGCCCCAACAATAACCCTAAGATTTTTTACTCCTATTGAAGACAATAGGTCTAGTTCCTTGGTAAGGCGTGCCCTGTCGCCACCCTGACCCAGAGAACCAAGAATACCACCGTACCAAAAGTTTGTACCTACATAATAATATGATTCCCCGTTCTTTTGGAACTTACCATCCTTAATATTAATAAATTTTCCGTTCTCTACCTTAGTACAAGAGCCTAATACTACTATAAACAGCAATAAAAGTAAAGATAGTTTTAAAAATTTTTTCATAATTGACGCTTCTACGTTACATTTTCTTAACACAAAGATAGCATAGAAATACGGCATCAAACAAGTATTATTTTTCCTATAAATAATACAATTTTAACATTACAATTACATCAATGTTTTATTCTTCTTGTAGATTTCACGGAACTCCCTAGGCGAGCACCCCTTCTTAGACTTGAAGGTTCTATTAAAATTTGAGATATTATTAAAGCCCGAATCATAGCATATCTCAGCAATAGTCTTTTCGCTATCGAGCAACATTCTACTTATATAGCCTATGCGCAAATCCGCAACATACTCCGTGAAGTTCTTTGCGGTGTGTTGCTTAAAGAAACGGCTAAACGAAGAAGTTGCCATATTGATCAGTTCGGCAGCCTCATTGGCAGTAATTGGACGATTAATATTTTCGAGAATAAACTTTTCGATCTTGCGAATTCTACGACTTTTAGCCGAGGATGGCTGCATTGCAAAGGAGGTGCTAGAGAGCACTCGATACTCGTGACTCATTGATAGTTCATAGAGCAATGACATAAAGGTAATAACTGAGTAAAAGCCTCGCTTCTCGACAGTTAGCGCATTGATAATTGAGCGCACTCTAATGGTAGTATGCAGATCAAAGACTATGCCACGGCTAGCATCGTGGAGCAGTTTTTTGATAGAGTAGAACTGTTTTTTACCAAGCAGTCCTTCGTTGATTAGTTCCCTAGAAAACTGAATAGTAACTTCTCTAATATTGTCACTAGTGCAGTTATGATCCTCCCAACAATGCTCCAAATTCTCGCCCGCAATCAGCACCAGTTCAAGGTCATCAATAACCTCCACCGAGTCTCCAACTATACGCTGTGCACCAGAGGCATTCTCCAAGAAATTAATCTCATAAGAGTCGTGCTTATGCAGTGGAAAGGTAAAATGCTCCTTGGCTCTATCTATTATATATAGTGAGTCCTCTTCGAGCAACGGGGTGATTTCGGTAAAAACAGTATTGCTATTCATCATTATTTTGTTTTAGATAACCAAAGTTACAAAAAAGTTACAAAAAAGTTACATTAATGCAAAAAATCATCAAAAATGGTCAAATTTCACCAATTTTTACGTGTTATTTATCGTACCTTTGTAATAAATCGCAATACATATATAATAAAAAATATACACTAATGTTAAAATTCAAAGAAAAGCTTGCATACGGCTTTGGTGATTTCGCCTCAAGTATGTTCTGGAAGATATTTGGAATGTACCTGCTATTCTTCTACACGGTGGTATTCGACATCTCGCCAGCCATAGTTGGTACAATGCTACTAGTCACCAGAATATGGGATTCGGTGAACGACCCTATTATGGGCATCGTTGCCGATAGAACATCGACTCGTTGGGGTAAATATCGCCCATATCTGCTTTGGGGTGCAATTCCATTTGCAATAATCGGCACGCTTACGTTCTTTGTACCTGACTTTTCACAGGGTGGCAAAATTGCCTACGCATATATCACCTACACGCTGATGATGATGGTCTACACATTTGTCAACGTACCTTATGCATCGTTACTGGGCGTAATGACCCCTAACGTAAAGACTCGTAACACCCTTGCATCATATAGAATGTTTATGGCGTATGTTGGTAGTTTTGTAACGTTTATGATCTTTCAGCCACTTATCGACGGCATTGACGGCGCACTCACTGGCACTGCCCCAACTGGCGAAATTAGCCAAAATCCTACTGCTTGGACACTAGCTACTATGGTTATCGGCATTACATCGGCTGTATTCTTTTTTCTCTGCTTCAAGTGGACTAAGGAGCGTGTAAAACCTATCAACGACCAGAATGGCACTATCAAAGAAGACCTCAAGGCACTTGCTAAGAACTGGCCTTGGTGGGTACTACTCGTAGCAGGTATCGCTGCACTTCTCTTCAACTCGATTCGTGATGGTGTGACGCTATTCTACTTTGCTGACTTTGTAAAGGATGGCTATAAAGTACCAATGGTGGGATGGTCACTTGGCACTCTCTACCTTATCATCGGACAGTTCTGTAATATGATTGGCGTTGCCTTTGCTGCACCAATCTCTAACAAAATTGGCAAGAAAAATCTCTATATCATTGCAATGGTTATCGCTGCTGTACTCAGCATTATTTTCTACGGCTTTGAGGCTGACCAATACTATATGATATTTATTTTCCAAGCATTGATTTCGATGTGTGCTGGTATCATCTTCCCACTGCTTTGGAGTATGTACGCTGATATTGTAGATTACCAAGAGAAGCTCACGGGACGTCGTATGACAGGGCTTATCTTCTCGTCGTCGTCAATGTCACAGAAGATGGGTTGGGCACTAGGTGGCGCACTAACAGGTTGGCTGCTTTCAATCTATGGCTATGATGCAGGGCTTGCTCAACAGAGCGAGCACACCCTCTCTGGCATCAAACTAATGATGAGTATAATTCCAGCAGCGTGTTGCGCACTAGCAGTTGTAGCAATGATTATCTACCCACTCAGCGACAAGAAAATATCTAAGTAGCACACACTACTCTACCCCCCCAAAAAAACACATCACTAATAAGATAGTGATGTGTTTTTTTTGATAATTATTTCTAGAGATATTATTTCTTAGCAACTGAAATCTTAAAGACATTTGCTACTCTATCCATCTTATCTGCACTTGGAGTCTTAACAGATAGTTTATCTCCGCTTAATTCCCACTCTAGTTCAGTAGCTGAGGCAAGCAAACTCACACCAGTAACCTCACCCTCGATATTGTGCAATTCAAGGGTAGAATCACCCTCTGGCATTCCCAATACAAAGGCATAAAAAGCAGAACCATCGGCAGAGCGTGTAAAGCGAACATCCGATGCGCTATACTCCATAGTTGCACTCTGACCACCGAAGTGACCATCTTGGTGAGCTGCATCACCATACCCAAAGATTGAGTAAGCACGTGTGCCATAAATAGCCTCACTATTAGCCTTCATCCACTGACCAAGACCGTGTAGTAGTGCACGCTGTTCATCATTGATAACACCATCAGCACGTGGCGAGATATTCAATAGAACAATACCACGCTTGCTCCACACATCAATCATATTACGAACCAACACATCAAGACTCTTATAAACTTGACCATTAGTATAGCACCACGCACCATTACTTAGAGTAACGTCTGTTAGCCAGTAGTTTTTACCCATTTCCTGAAGACCGCCCTGCTCAACGTCGAGCACTGCAATATCGAGTGGCAGATCCTCTTGCTTACACGCCACGACAGTTTCCTTGCCAGCTTTAACGCCTGCATTGAATTGCGCAGCCATCATTTGTTGACGATAGCTCTCAGGCATTTCGTCCAACCAAGAGTCAAACCAAATAATATCAGGATTATACTTATTTACTACCTCTTCCACCTGATCTAGCCAATATTTATTGAATTCTTCTTCCTCTAGGTTACCGTATAGATAGCGTAATTTCGGGTCATTAGTCGAAGTCACTAGATCTGGTCTGTAAGGGTAGTGAGAATTTACGCCACCCCAATTTGCGGTGTCTTTTGCGTAGCGTTGACCAGTACGAGCGTGGTGGAACGTAGCGATAGTGTGTAGGTTATGTTTATCGAATGCTGTAAAGAGTTCCCCTAGAATATCACGCTTTGGACCAGTGTCACGAACGTTCCAAGGGTTCACATCGCTTGCCCACATAGCGTAGCCATCGTGGTGAGAAGCAACTGGGCCCGCAAATTTTGCACCAGCATCCTCGAAGAGTTGCGCCCAGTCCTCAGCATCGAAATGTTCGGCAGTGAACATTGGCGCAAAGTCTTGATATTCAAAGTCTTTGCCATAAGTTTTAACGTGATGCTCATAGACACCATGACCCCACTCCTCTAGTACATTTTCAGTATCAAACATAAAGCGAGGATACCACTCGCTGCCAAAAGCAGGTACAGAGTAAAGCCCCCAGTGGAAGTAGATGCCAAGTTTTGCATCCTTAAACCACTCTGGATTTTGGTTATGCTCACGTAGCGATTCCCACGTAGGTTCGTAGAGTTTTTCTGCACTTTTTTGTGGTTCATTCCCACAACTGCACAGCATTGACAGCGCACAAAGCGATAGTACAATTTTTTTCATATTTGTAATAATTTGTATTGTTAGTTAGTGTATTTCACACGAAATTACCAGCCCCGATTCAAGGTTTATGGCTACTACAAATTTACATTTTTTTACAAGAAAATCAACTTAACCTCTATGTAATTTTCAACTAATCCTCTTTACGACATTTATTATAGGGGACTTCTAAAAACTCACACCACAAAGAGCCTACAATAGTGCTAGAATACCAAACTGATAGCAATCACTTGGGTCTAGAACAAACTCAGAGTATGCCATAAGGTTAGGAATGCCCTTGACTGCTGGTCGAAGATACGTAGTGCCACTGATTTCGCTCTTGTCAATCAACCTTCCCACAAATTGCGACCCGATTATAGACTCAGATATATATGGGGTATTTAGCTCCAATTCATTGAGCGAATTAAAGTGCACCATAAGCCCCGAAGTACCCGTTCCACACGGACTTCTATCGACCTGCTTCTTGCCAAATACAACAATATTTCGAACGTGCATAGGGTTACTCGCAACTCTGTTATATATCACAGTAAGACTCACATTCCTTAGCTCAGGTTTGTCGGGGTGAACCACCTCATAGTTTTCGTTAATATGTTTCATTATCTTCATACCAACATTTGCAAGATAATCGTAATCTGCAATATCAACATTGATTTTAGTGCTACCATCCCCATCAACTACGACAAAGAAGTTACCTGCAAAGACAATATTTGCAGAGATTTCGCCAACCTCAGCAATATTCAGCTTTATAGGCTCTTTATTAAGGATAAACGAGGGCACGTTTTGAATTTCCACAGAGCTAACCTTTCCAGTTTCATCATAGTCTAGTACAGCGGTCACAAGCCCACCAGTAGTATCGAAGACAATTTTATTAGGATTTTTGAGCTTCATTCCCAGCTCAATCACAGCACGACTCGTACATATCGAACCGTGGATACACATATCCAAGTACCCAGAGTTTGTAAGAAAGATAACGCCAGCATCAGCCTCAGGTGAAACGGGACGAGTAATAATAGAGCCAAACATATTTGCGTGCCCCCTAGGCTCTAGCATTAGTGCTCTACGGATTTCATCTTGGTTTTCGATTAGGTAGTTTCTCTTATCGACCATAGTCTCTCCTGGGGTGTCATAAAAATAGTCGTAGACTACCCTACACGGCTCTCCAGCTGCGTGCAGGTCAATGGTCTTAATTTTGAGTGTAGTGTTATTTGGATTAAGAGATTTCATTGTTTATTAGAATTTAGTGCAAAGCATTGAGTAACAGATGCCAATATTATAAGTATTATGCCGATTATTTGACTTGTAGTAAGACTTTCGTCGTATAGGTAGAATCCCAGAACTAGTGCTACGAGTGGTTCGACGTACGAGAGCGACCCAAATTCTATTGAGCTGAGGTGTTTGATGGCATAGCCCGTGAGCATAAGCACCATAAATCCCTGCACAATACCAATAATGAGCAGATAACCCCACCCACTCTCAATACCATCTAGCGAAGCACCCGTCGCCAAACAAGTCACTCCTATAGTAACGATAGCGGCAAGAAACTGCCAAAAAACTCTTTCTGAAAGCGTTATATTATGATTAATGAGTCTGTTTGTAAGTATATATCCACCGTAGAATACGCCCGAGAGAAGTGCATAAACAAGCCCCGAATCCATCTGAGCGAATTCAATAGAGCCAAGCGAGCTAATCAAAATAAACCCACCAAATGCAAGCGCAATAATTAGCAGCTGTAGTAGGGATGGGAATTTGCGAGAAATGAGAGCTTCTGCAATAATAGCAAATACAGGTCCTAGATAAAGCGTAAAGGCTGCAAGACCAATGCTAATACTCTGAATTGCAAGAAAATAAAACAAAATACAAAGACTAATCGACACACCCGATACGACTGACATCAAGGAGAATTGGAGTTTTGTTTTGTGTTTATAGCAGTTGTATATAACGATAGAGCCAATTAGCAGCAGTCCAACAAAGAATCTAAAGAAGGTAGTGACACTAGCTTGAGTACCTGCTTCACGCACAAAGAAGCCAAGCGTTCCCATAAATACAGCAGCTGAGAGTGTTGCGGCTATACTTTTAATCTTAAGTGCAGTCATAAAAATATTTATTTGAGTCAAATTCCGAATACTAATTTATGAAAAATATTTTAAACTACAAAATAAAGTAACAAACAAAGTTAAATTAATTCAAGATTGCAGCGATACGAAAGGATAATTTAGGTGATGTAGGGGTCAAGAATTATCGAAAAAACAGGAATGAGGGGTTATTTCGTGAGGGGTTAGAAATTATTTTTATTTTTTTTGATTAAGCCATATTATTGATAACGAGAGTTGTAGAGGGGATTGGTTATAATTGGGTAGATTTTTTTTAAAAAAAAGTTTTGGTAAATTAAAAAACTGTATTACCTTTGTCGTCGGAGAGATGGCAGAGTGGTCGAATGCGGCGGTCTTGAAAACCGTTGATCTTCACGGGTCCGGGGGTTCGAATCCCTCTCTCTCCGCAGGCAACGCTGATAATCAGTAAGTTGCGGACA
>JAWXTM010000068.1:0-9004 GCA_044433505.1 Rikenellaceae bacterium | reverse complement strand
TGCTATAAATGTAATGCTTGCCGCCGCTGCATTCAATTTCAAAAGAGCAATGGCTTTTTTGTGGCTATATATTTGTAGCTATATGCTAAATGTTTCTAGCTATATCATTGCAAAAATCCGACCTCAAAATTTAGCAGAAGTCGGATTTGCTCGTTTTTAAGGCTCGACTAGGTAGTGAAACATATTAGGCAAAGCACGTTTGATATGCACGAAACTTTGGCGCACCATTTTATGAGTCCACCACCCTTTGGGGTTCTCTACGCTATAACTCTTTTGATTTATATAATCTCGAAAAGGTTTCTGACATAATAAAAAGTACTTTGATGAAACCAATTTCATCAAAGTACTAATAATTGCCTAAATAACAATAGATTATAGCGATTTTATCAGCTGTTTTTTACCATTATATCTTATTTGCAGAGTGCTGTAGCTCTAGCGACGACGACCGCCTCGGCGACCACCACCCGTAGAATTACGGAATGACGAGCGAGCTGAAGATGAACTGCCACCTGTGCCACTACGTCTGCTCTTGCCACTTCTTCTAGAGCCTTTACTTCGCTCATTATCCTCCATTTCAAGAGGTGAGACCATATCTCCTCGACGCAGATTGCGCTGACGATGCTCGCTCAACTGACCATCTCTGTTACGTGCCCTCTCACGCCTAGATCCTCCCCTAGATAAGGAATCGCCAAAGCTTTCGCCCTTTGATTTCCTACCCTTTTTCTCAGAAGTCTGCTTTGTAATTTCAGCAATCTTCACCCCATCAGCCGAGTCATTTAGTGATTTTACCACATTGTTTGCCTGCGAATATGGTACAGTCGCAAAACAATAGCTATCCATTACCGAAATATCGTCAATGTCGTGGTCGCTGAGTCCGCACTGACCCTTAATAAGCTTAACAATCTTGCGTGCCGTGTAGCCATCATCGCTACCAAGGGCAATGAAAATACGCGCCTTTCCCTTCTTATCGACACTAATAGAGCGAATCTCAGGGTAGCTACTCTCGCTTAGTTCATTCTTGAAAGCAAGGCGCAGCAGCGCAGCAAGTGCAACCTCAGGATCGTGAGCACCCAGCAAATCAAACGCCATTGGCAATGACTCAGAGTAGTTCTCCTGAGTAATGATTTCTTCAAGTTCCTCGATGATTCTAGCTCTTTTAATAGACACTATATCAGCCGAGCTAGGGATTTGCTCTCTGGTGATTTCAGCCTTTAGCTTACGTTTAAGGAAGCCGAATTGGCGAGCCTCCGATGGCGAAATAAAGGTTATAGCAGTACCTTGATTGCCTGCACGACCAGTTCTACCGATACGGTGCACATAGCTTTCATTATCTTGTGGCAGGGAGTAATTCACCACGTGCGAGAGGTTATTTACATCAATACCACGTGCTGCAACATCAGTCGCCACCAAGATATTAGATTGCTTTTGCTTGAATTTATAAAGTATTTTTTCCCTCTGGCTCTGCGAAATATCGCCGTGCAGACCTTCAGCAGAATAGCCTCTTTGGTTTAGCTTCAGCACAATTTCATCAACCCCAACCTTCGTTCTGCAAAATACAATGCCATAAAAATCAACCTCAACGTCGATAATACGAGTCAGGGCATCGAATTTATCGCTCTCACGCACCTCAAAATAGATTTGGTTCGTAAGGCTAGTTGTAATATTTTGCGCCTCGACTTGTAGCAGTTCAGGCTCACTCATATACTTATGCACAAGATTTTTTATTCTCTCAGGCATAGTCGCCGAAAAGAGCATAGTGCGCTTAGTATCAGGCATTTGCGCCATAATAAGCTCAATATCCTCGATAAAGCCCATATTGAGCATCTCGTCAGCCTCGTCGAGCACTAAGAATTTTATTTCACTTAGGTTCAGTGTTTTACGCTTGATATGGTCGAGGATTCGTCCAGGCGTACCGACAACAATATCGGCACCTTTTTTGAGTCTGCGGAGTTGTTCTTCGATAGATGCGCCGCCGTAGATAGGGGTAATAGAGAGTTCCTCGTAGTTAAATGATTGTAATTCTTGGGTCACTTGCAGGGCAAGTTCACGAGTTGGGACAAGGATAAGTGCCTGCGGTATAGTTCTCTGTGGAGAGAGTATTTGCAATATTGGCAGTCCAAATGCGGCAGTTTTACCTGTACCAGTTTGAGCTTGAGCAATAAAATCTTGAGTTGAATTGAGTGCGAAAGGTATTGTAAGTGATTGAATCTCAGATGGTTTTTCGAAACCTTTTTTAGTGATTGTCTCTAGCAGTTTTTCGTCTAGTCCTAGTTGAAAGAAGTTGTTGTTATTCATTAAGTTTGTTTAAGTAGGGTGCAAAGGTACGCTTTTTTTCGCAAATAATACTATCCACACACAAAAAAGGCTACTTAAGTGAATTATCAACTCATTTAAGTAGCCTAAAAACTATTGTGATATTTTACCGTTACCTATTGGTATAGTCAAACCAATCGAATATTGCGCTATTCTTGCTCTTTTCGCCATTAGAAGATGTATATACACCTACCATTGGACCACTGAACTTACCATCATAATCATCTGAAATGATATACAATGGAGCCGAAGCACCCTCTATAGTTGTGAATGGTTTATCAGGTGCACCATACTTAAAGGTGACATCCTTACCATCAGAACACATCATTAAAATAACCTCATCCAAGCTACACTCTACACGTGCCAGTTCAGTATCAACACCCTTTAGGCGTGAGGTCACAACCAACTCTTTGCCTTGTTTGGTAAACATAATATAGCAAAGCGAACTACGATACAACACTAGCCCAGCCTCCTCGTTACTCTTCTTAGTCTTGAAGGTCATACGAGTCGCAGCGTCGAATGTATGGTGCGAGATTCTCTTAGCAATAAGCGATGGATTGACAAACTCACGAGCCACCTCTGGACGAGTTTCAACAATAAGCTTGCCATCCTTTAGGCTATACCACTCTGACTCCATCACACGCAAAAAGTTCCACTCCATATCCAAGCTTTCGCCATCGAAATTATCTCTCGTTGGAGCAACAGCAGTAGGAGTCCAAGGAAGCGCAGGGCGCACAGCAACCTCAGGCATCTTGCCCTCACCTTCGTTCACTACCAACATAACCTCATTAAACGGAGTGTTTTCAGTATAGATACTCATCGGGGCAAGGAATGTTTCACGAGCCAAGTACACATAGCCATTAAAGTGGCGACGACCGAGTGCTACCATCCACCAATCACCATCTTGGGTCTGCACAATATCGGCGTGACCAATAGATGAGACAGGTTTTTTAGGCCCAAGATGACGGTGCGATATAATTGGGTTCGCAGTACTTGCATAGTAAGGTCCCCAAAGGCTATCACTATGGAACGTTGTCATTGCGTGACCACGGTATGTACCACCCTCTGCCAACATAATAATATACTTTCCTCCAATTTTATAGAGGTGTGGACCTTCGGCAGCGTGGGCACGTGTAGAGTGACCGTGGGTTAGTTGCTTTGCCTCGCCAATCATCTTACCATTCACTAGGTCAATCTCTTGAAGCCAAGCACCCTTTTGTTGTGGATAGTCCGAATAATCGGTAATATTACCTTGACCGATATAGTATGAGCGACCATCTTCGTCCCAGAATAACGCAGGGTCAATACCAGTAGTGCCGATATAGACAGGTTCACTCCAAGGTCCAGCAGGGTCACTTGCCGAGATATAGAAGTTTCCTTGACGACCTGTATTGGTAGTAATAATATAGAAGAGTCCATCGTGATAGTGGATAGTAGCGGCGAAAATACCGCCAGAGTCCTTAGCATCGTGGTCAAGTTTAAAGTTATTCTCTGCGGTACCACCATATCCAATAAGTTCCCAATTCACAAGGTCACGGCTATGGTAGATAGGGATTGCAGGGAACCACTCGAATGACGAATTAATCAAGTAGTAGTCCTCCCCCACTCTACAAATAGAAGGGTCTGGATGATAGCCCGGAAGTATTGGGTTATCAAAAGTCTCAGGCTCACCACCAAAATTAGTAATTTCCTTTACAGTATTGAAAAAATCCTTCTTGCGCTCTGAGCTAATAGTCCAATCCACAGGCACGCTCTGGAAACCATCGCTCATATCTTCACCCTCTCTACGGTAATCGAATAGTCCCCACGAAGCGTAATCCTCAGTAGCAATCGAAATATTATTGAACTGAGTGTCGAAGTTATAGTTATCATCTTCGTTAATTACGATAGGCTTGGTGGTATAGTTCTCAAGTGCACGAGTTTTCTTAACCGCAAGGCGCACTTGGTCAGCTTTTTTCATACCGTTACCGTGAATCAACACATAGTCCGATACTGCTACAATTTCCTCAGTTGGCACAGAGCAACCCTTAAGGCTAGTGCTAACAAGCAGGCTACGACCATCACGAGTAATGCTCTTTACGTAGCTAATAAGTTTGTGAACATTTTGAACTTGAAGCACCTCGTGGTCATAAGCCTTTACGTCACACTCATTATTCACCTCAATCATCACATTGCGGTAACCACTCTCTAGTACCCACTCTGCAGTCTGAGTCAGCGCATTATATACGGCAGCCTCATCTTCGAGATATTGGTCTTGCCCTTGGTAGAAGCATCCTAGAATCACTACCATACCAAGTTCATCGGCACGATCAAGAATCATCTTCACACGCCCTTTGTAATCATCACGAAAATCGCCATTCTTATCGAACGCAGAATTTACAAAGTCGCTATTTCCACCATAACCCATAGGGCTACCACCCTGAAGGTTAAGCGTAAAGCCTAGCAGACCATAGCTATACCAGTTCTCCATAGCTGCTACAAATTCTTCGGTATTGCGCTGCGCATCCCACACTTTTGTATCGGGGTAAGCAAAACGCTCGGCAGCAGCCTCCGATTTGGTAATATCGTCAAAGACACCCTGCACCATACGTGAGTTCATAAGTAGACCCTCTACCTTGTGTCCATTCCAATATCTACCCTCATAAGTTGGGCGACCATTGATATAGAAAGCGTCACCTTTGATAGTAACCTCTGTCTGTTGCGCAAAGAGCGTAGATGTGCCAGCGACCAACAGTGCCAGCGATAAAAATATTTTTCTCATATTTATTTCTTAGATTTATATTCGCCAAAGTCATAAGGTAGTGAACCGATAAAGTCTTGCATTAAACCACGCATCATAGCGACCTGTTCAGCATACTGCTCATCACTGTATAAGTTATGTTGCTCATCATAGTCATTCTTTATGTTATAGAGCTGGTCGTCATCGTAGTATGCAGGGTAGAAGTCTTGATTGCTATATCTATCCTTTGCCACAAAACCCTCGATAGAGTAATCTCTACGATTCTCAGGGGTTACATCCTTTGCAACCTGAGGAGTAAAGCGAGTAGCAATATACTTCCAATCCTTTGTAATAACGGCTCTTTGATAGACCACCTCGGTGTAGAGAGCATCACGGTTCAACGACTCGCCATTGAAAATCATACCATTCCAGCTCTCGCCATCAAAGTTACAACCCGAAGCATCTAGTCCACTAAGTTCCATAACGGTTGGTAGAATATCGAGGTTCGAGGTCAATTCATCGCTAGTAGCAGGCATAATCTTACCCTTCCAATAGATGAATGCAGGGAGGTGAGCAGCTGCCTGATAGCAGGTCATCTTACCCTGTGACTCACCATTATCACTAGCAAATATAATGAGTGTATTGTCGAGTTCACCCATTGCCTCTAGGCGGTTAAAGACAGCTCTAATACCATCGTCTAACCACAGTAGCCCAGCATTCTTATCCTCAATGCCCCTTGCACGAGTACGCTCTAGTACTGACTCTCGTGATGGTTGCACCCCCGTGATAGGCTCTTCGAGCAGCCCACCAGCAGTAATGCGTGCATCACCCTCTAGTGACCCGATTGGATTAGGGCCGTGAGGCACAGTGGTTGAGAACCACAAAAAGAATGGCTGATCTTCAGTACAGCTATCCAAAAAATCTAGAGCACCCTTAGTAACCCACTCCATATTATGTTGTTGCATAGGCTCAGGAAGACCAACAGCGTGCAAATTATTAGCATAAATACTCTCTGCATAATCAAAGTCAGAGTTCACGTGAACGTGGTTTCGCTGCGACTCGTAGTTTTTAGCAATAAGCTCCTTAAGATTTGGAGTTTCCATATTAATCGCCAACAGACTACTCTCTCTCATAGGTTGACCATTGTGCCACTTACCCACAAAACCACTTCTATAATTAGCATCACGAAGGTACGTAGCAACGGTCTTATCCTTACCCTTTACAATATCAGCATTCCAACGTACATAAGCAGGGTCGCACTTAGGTTGTCCAATAAAGCTGCTAGAGTTCGATGCATAGCGACCCGTTAGAGCCGAGTAGCGTGAGGGAGTTGATACAGGTGCTGCAACATAAAAGTTAGAGAGTTGCAGAGATTGTGAAGCCAAGGAGTCTATAAAAGGCGTATAGACTTCGCCTCCACAATAACCAAGCTCTTCGAAGTCTAGGTCATCAATGTAGAGTACTACAACGTTAGGTTTTTGTTGAGTCTGGGTGGTACAGCTCACAGCTAATGCAGCCGCAGTGGGAGCAAGTAGCGAAAGGGTTATTATTTTCATATTTTTTAGGGTTGATTATATATAATTTTATTACATCACTTTGGATGTGCAAAATTACGTATCAATATCGTATATTAATAGTACTATATTTACAATTAACAATATTTTATTTCCATACAAAATAGCCATTACAAGATCAACTACAAGAGAAAACAATTACACTTAAAATATTATAATTCAATATATTAAATACATACAAAAACCTCCAACATCACACCACCAGCCCTCTACATATAGCGCATACTAAGGCAAATAACTAATACAAATTAGCTAATTTTAGACTAGAACAGCCTTAGTTTTATTAATAACTTTGCATTGTAACAAAATAATAATAAACCTATGAAAAAATTACTTCTACCTATTTTGGCACTTGTTCTATCGAGCTGTAGCGAGGAGCCTGCTAAGACCACAGCTCTTATCCCTATTGACAGCAATGCCACTGAGCAGACCATTGCTCTGTACAACAACCTCCACAAGATGCCAGAGCGCGGCATTCTCTTTGGTCAGCAAGATGCAACGACTATGGGTCATATCTGGACAAGCACCTCAAATGACCGTAGCGATGTTAAGACTATGTGTGGTAGCCACCCTGCAATGGTTGGTGCTGATTTTGGAGGACTATGTTCCCCTGACTCTGCTAAGGTTGAGGATTCAAAGGCAGCACTTGTGAACCAAATCGTTGCGACATATCGCCGTGGCGGCGTAACCACTATCTGCTGGCACTCTGCAAACCCAATGAATGACGGCAGTTTCTACTGGGAAAAGAATCCCGTAGAGGCGGTACACGAGATGCTACCGAGTGGTGAGGCTCACGCAAAGTACAAAGACTGGCTAAATAACATCGCAGACGTTTTAGGACAACTAAAGGGTGATAAGGGCGAACTTATCCCGATTATCTTTAGGCCATTCCACGAGTTTGATGGCGATTGGTTTTGGTGGGGTGCAGGACACTGCACAGCCGAGGATTTTATAGCATTGTGGCACTTTACTGTAGAGTATCTTCGTGATGAGCTAGAGGTTCGCAACCTGCTCTATGCATTCTCGCCAGACTGCAAGTTCGAGAATGAGGAGGATTTGATGGCACGCTACCCTGGTGACGAGTTTGTTGATATAATTGCCTTTGACGACTATAATGACTTTAGACCATTGGGGGCAAACGACCCGTCGTTGGCACTAAAGAGGTCGATTATCATCACCAATGCGGCTAAGAAGAGGGGTAAGATTGCGGCAATGTCAGAGACTGGTCTAGAGGCTGTTACCGACACTACATTTTATAGCAAGGTCTTGCTACCGATTTTAAAGGATGAGCAAGTTGGTCTAGCCTATGTTGTAGTGTGGCGTAACTCAAGTTATGGTGAGCAGCACCACTTTGCGCCCTACCCTGGTCACCCAGCCGAGAGCGATTTCGTAGAGTTTTACGATGATGATTTCACGATTTTCGAGGATAGAATCGGGGATATATACACGCTCTAGAGTTTGATTGCATAGACGAAAAAGGGCTAGCGTTTTTTATTGCGCTAGCCCTTTTTTTGTGTGTATTAAAAAAATGTGACACTGCCCGACTCAAACAAGGCTGTAATGGATTAGTTATTATTCTATTACAAACTGCAATTTAGCAGTTGCAATGATAGTGACGCCACAATAGAATTCGACTTTAAAGTCGATAGAATATTCTTGAATGGTTCTGCCATCATCTTGATAGCTATTTACCAATACAGGTACTAAAAAGCAAGATTGCTTTATGCCAAGTCCTGTTACATCTTCGCTAAAGCCATCATCGAACACAGCATTCTCCATGATAATTTCTACAGGGAATTCAACGCTAATCAACTCTTCACCGACATAGAAATTGCTATAAAGAGTCCGGGTCTTTGTAGAAGTCCAAATACTCAAATAGCCATTCATTTCTGAAGGCATATCAGTATTTGTTGTTATATAATAATCATCCTGAGTGTTATAATAAAATACAGGCTCTTGATCAACATAGACTGTATTGTCTGCAATGATCACTTACCCATTATAGATAGCAGTATGTTCCAATAGTTCGGTGCTTCCGCCATCAAAAGTTTGTTCCACGAGCAAATAGTGCTCTAGATACGTGTCATAAGGAATCTTCACATCCTCAATAATCTCGCTAGAGATTAAGGTCGCTGGTTCAGGTTCTGGTTCTGGTTCTGGTTCTGGCTCGCTAGGAACAACAGTCGTTTCTGGCACTTCTGGTACTTCAGGGTCTTCGCACGAAAATAAAGTTACGCTCACTAAGAGCATCAATAGGTAAATTAATTTTTTTCATAAGTTTTTTAGGTTTGTTATTTTTTCGATTAGATAATCTCAATACTGGGCACAAAAAAACGTGGGACAATACCGTTATTTGTTTTTCGTGGTCTTAGGAAACCTGTACAGTCAAATAATGAGT
>JAWXTM010000067.1:0-9139 GCA_044433505.1 Rikenellaceae bacterium | reverse complement strand
TAAAGTTTTTTGGTTCTTTTGTTCACAAAAGAACGATGGCATCAGTCCGCTAGAGCAATAGCAAGGCGGATGCCTTGCCTAAAAATCAAAGACAAAAATCTTTCGGTTGTGCAACCGAAAGCTAGTACAAACTCCAGTAAAATCTTTTGGGGGTTTGGAGGAACGACAAACAAAAAAATCGAAGATTTTTTTCCAAACCCCCAAAGCTAGAGCTCTGGTTCGAGCTTGTAGTATTACGAACTAAGTAATGAAAGTTTTTTGGTTCTTTTGTTCACAAAAGAACCAAAAAACTTTCATCATTTAGTCTGCAATACTACAAGCTATAACAAACCTTCGTCATAAAAAGATCTATCCCCCCCAAGCGGCACAAAAAACTAAATTTATTGACAAAATATTTGTTTATTACAAAATATTTCCTACCTTTGTAACGTTTTATTGTAAATGATAAAAGTTATCAACTAAAAAAACATATTATAAACCCTTAAAACAAATAACATAACGTGATAAACCTTACTACACCATCGCTGCTTTTTTCAGCAATTTCACTGATACTTTTGGCATACACCAACAGATTCTTGTCCTATGCCGCAGTGATTCGCAACCTGAAATCTGGCGATGATAATAGTGAAGCGCAAATCAACAACCTCTACAAAAGATTGTACCTAACACGTGCAATGCAAATATTTGGGATAGCAAGTTTGCTCTTCTGCGTTGTGGCAATGTTTTTGATATACGTAACGCAGCAAGATGCAGCCGAAATACTCTTCGGTATTGCACTCCTACTGCTAGCAATATCACTCGGTATATCTATCTGGGAGATTAACATCTCGGTCAAAGCACTAGAAATTTACAGAAACAAAAAATAACATTAAAAATCAAAAAAACTATGGAATCAATTATCAATTCAACACTACCTGAATTCACTGTACAAGCTTACCAAAATGGCGAATTCAAAACCGTATCGTCTTCAGACGTTCTTGGCAAATGGGCAATCTTCTTTTTCTACCCTGCTGACTTCACCTTTGTATGCCCAACCGAACTAGTGGATATGGCAGACAAATACGCTGAATTCCAAAAAATGGGCGTTGAGGTATATTCAGTAAGCTGCGACTCGCACTTCGTTCACAAAGCGTGGGCAGATGCTTCTGAAACTATTCGCAAGATTAACTACCCTATGCTAGCCGATACGACTGGTCTACTTGCACGTGCTTTTGGCGTTATGATCGAGGAAGATGGTATGGCATATCGTGGTACTTTTGTAGTGAACCCAGAGGGGCTTGTAAAGCTAGCTGAGATACAAGACAACTCGATTGGACGTAACGCTGACGAGCTTATGCGTAAAGTTAAGGCAGCGCAATTTGTTGCTACTCACGATGGCGAGGTATGTCCTGCAAAGTGGGCTGAAGGCGCAGAGACCCTTAAACCAAGTATCGACCTAGTTGGTAAAATCTAAGAAACTGTTTAAGTAAAGCTATCGCTATGTTAGAAAATGCACTAAAAGAGCAGCTCAGAGGAATTTTCTCTGAGCTAAGCTCAAATTATAAATTGTTGATAGAGCTAAACCCACAACACCCTAAAGCTGCTGAACTGACAGAGTTCTTGGGTAATTTTGCGGATTGTTCCTCAAAGATTGAGTGTGAGAATGTAAGCGGAGAGGCTCTAAAATTCACTATAGTAAAGGATGGTATAATAAGTGGCATTAGCTTTAGGGCTATTCCGAATGGTCACGAATTTACCTCACTTATTTTGGCAATATTGAATCTCGACGGTAAGGGCAAGAACCTTCCTGATGATTTCACTACTCAGCGCATAAAGCGACTTGTTGGAGAAATTAACCTTACTACATATATGTCGCTGACTTGTACCAACTGCCCAGATATAGTGCAGTCACTAAACGTGATGGCAATTATTGGCGCAGGTGTTAAGCACGAGGCTGTTGACGGTGCACTCTACCAAGAGGAAGTCAATGAGCTTGGTATTCAGTCCGTACCGACTGTTTATGCCGATGGCGAGTTGTTGCACGTTGGACGTGGTAGCATTGGTGATTTGCTTGCCAAACTCGAAGAAAGATACGGCTCGCAGCAAAGCGACCATAAGATTACCCGTGAGTATGATGTTGTGGTAGCTGGTGGTGGGCCTGGGGGGGCAACCGCTGCTCTATACCTTGCACGCAAGGGTTTGAAAGTAGGCGTGGTAGCGCAAAAAATTGGTGGACAGGTCAATGAAACCTCTGCCATCGAAAATATCCCTTCTGTTGCTTCTACAACGGGCACTACACTTGCTGCCGATCTTAGAAAACACCTAGAGGAATACCCAACTATTGAACTGCTCGAAAACCGAATTATCGAAGAGGTTGAAACCGAGGCTGGCATCAAAAGACTTACCATAAAAGGTGGCGAGGTAATAGAAGCCAAACAACTAATTATTGCTACTGGTGCACAGTGGCGTAAGCTAGGTATTGAAGGCGAGAGCGAGTATATTGGTCGTGGCGTAGCGTTCTGCCCACACTGCGATGGTCCACTCTTTAAGGATAAGAGCGTTGCTGTTATTGGTGGCGGCAACTCAGGAGTAGAGGCAGCTATCGACCTTGCTGGAATCTGTGAAAAAGTATATCTATACGAATTTATGGAGAGTCTTAAAGCAGACAGTGTCCTTCAAGAAAAGCTACGAAGCCTTCCGAATGTAGAGATTTTCACAAATTTCCAAACAACACGCATTCTTGGCGATGGTTCAAGGGTTGTGGGTCTTGAGGCAAAGAATCGTGCCAGCGAGGAGTTGACACTAACTAATCTTGATGGTCTTTTTATCCAGATTGGTTTGTCTGCAAATTCAACCGTATTCAAGGATTTAGTATCGGTTAATAGGGTTGGTGAGATTGAGGTAGATCGCAATGGTCGCACATCCCTGAGTGGAGTTTATGCCGCAGGTGACGTGACAGATGTTAGCTACAAGCAAATTATCATCTCGATGGGCGAGGGTGCGAAGGCTGCACTAGCCGCCTTCGATGATAGAATTCGAGGATTGTAAGATAACACCTATAATAATAATGGCTTAGTTTTTTTTATGATTCTAAGCCATTACTATTAGTGTCAGTGCCATAACTGCCATACCCACAATAAAACCAAAGATAGAGGCGTGATGCTTGCCATATCCACGTGCCGCTGGCAGCAGCTCATCTATCGAAACATATATCATAATGCCCGACACTGCCGCTAAAATTACAGCTAGCAGAGTGTCATTTAGATATGGCATAAGCAGAAGGTAGGCACACACAGCTCCAAATGGCTCGGCAAGACCAGATAGCAACGAGTACCAAAATGCCTTGCGCCTATTCCCCGTCGATTGGTATATCGGAATTGACACGGCAATACCTTCGGGAATATTATGCAGAGCTATTGCCACTGCAATGGCAAGCCCCAAGGATGGTGACTCCATAGCCGTAACAAATGTCGAAACCCCCTCTGGGAAATTGTGTATAGCGATGGCAACGGCTGCCATAATCCCAAGCCTGCGCATCTTTTGAGGAGTATTTTGATCTTGCCCTACCTGCCTGATTTCGTGGGGATTTTCGTACTCTGGCACAAGGAAGTCTATAATCCAGATTAGTGCTATCCCACCAAAGAGTGAGAGTGTAGCGTATGTTACTCCAAGTTGCTCGCCAAGTTGTTCGCTAAGAATATTTTGCGATTCGGCAAATAGCTCCACGAACGAAACGTAGATCATTACCCCTGCCGATAACCCCAGCATAAAGGAAATGACTACCTTGTTCATCTTGTACGCCACATAGGCAATAGCACTGCCTATACCAGTAGATAGCCCTGCAAAGAGGGTTAATAAAAATGCAAAAGTTAGATTATCTGACAACATATTCTCCATAACGACTGCAAATATAGTGCATTTCTAGGGGCTACACAATAGCAATTTAAGGTGTATTTTATACTTATTGGTAGCTATTAGTTATTAGGGGGGGGGAGGTAATCCCATAATAAATATCAACACACAAAACAAATAGAGAGGTCTTTTCAGTAAAAACCTCTCTATCCATTAATCTAACGACCTGACTACTTATACTCTTCGGCAAGCTCGTTGTACCAATCCAACATTGTAAAGAACGCCTGCTTCTTTTGCCCCTTATCCGAGACCAAACCCTTGCGATTAAAGCCATCTTGAATACCAGGCACTTGACGACGTGGCGAACGGAAATCCTTTAGAATCCAAGGCGTAGTACCAGCCAGTCCTTCAATACGTTTCAACATTGCAATTTGTTTTTCATAGAGCACTCTTTGATACTCTTCTGTAAAGTACTCATCCTCGCCACCGTGGTTGCCATACAATGCACCACCACCAAATTCGCTAATAAATACAGGCTTTTGAGATTCAAACACCCAATTCACAATATCACACTTTCCGTGCGCACCATCATACCATCCTACATATTGGTTAAAGCTGATAATATCGAGCTTTTCGCTAAGAGGGTCATTAACGGTCAATACATTTCTTTCGATTTCCTCTTTCTCCATAGCAGCACCAACCAAACGAACATCATCAATAGTGTGAATTTTGTCCACCAAACGGCTAAGGAATGTTAGACGAGCATCGCTGTGTGGAGTTTCGTTTGCAATCGACCAAATAATTACATTACAACGGTTTATATCACGTTCAATCATATCGGTGAGTTGCTTTTCTGCATTGCGATATGTATCAGGATTTTCCCAGTGAATAGTCCAATAAACAGGAATTTCAGACCATACCAATAGTCCCATACGCTCGGCAGTCTTCACCATATCTTCGTTGTGAGGATAGTGCGCCAATCTAACGAAGTTACAGCCCATTTCCTTAGCCCAACCAAGTAGCGTTTCAGCGTGATCTACAGAGTAAGCACGACCGCTATCATAAGGAGTTTCCTCGTGAACAGAGACCCCACGACAGAAGATTTTCTTACCATTCAACAAAATGTCAGTACCCTGAGTAGTAATAGTACGGAAACCAATCTCATCACTCACTCTGTCACTTTGCGCAACAACATTCACTGCATATAGCTTAGGGTTTTCAGGCGACCATAGCTCAGGTTTGCTCTTAACCGTAAATTCAGCATAGCCATCACTATCAGTGGTAACTTCTCGGACAATCTTAAGCTCAGGAATTTCCACCTTTACGGTTTGATTCTTTTGAGTACCATTAAGCCTTACCCAACCCTCGATGGTGCGAGTGTCATCCTTATCTAGTTGAACATAGTAGCTTTCAATAAAGGTGCTAGGAGTCTCAATAAGGGTCACAGGGCGAGTGATACCACCAAAGTTCCACCAGTCGGTATTAACTGTAGGAACAGCCTCTGGTTTGCGTTTATTGTCAACCTTTACAACAAGGCTATTTTCGCCATCAGAGAGTTTGTCAGTAATTTCGAAGTTAAAACCAGTAAAGCCACCGATATGACTACCAAGACGTTCGCCATTGAGCCATACGATAGTTTCGTAGTTAGCAGCGCCAAAGTTCAAGAACAAACGATTACCCTCTTCGAGGTTATATTCGAAACGTTTGCGATACCAAACCGTACCTTCGTAGTAGTATAGCTCAGGTTTTTGGGTATTCCAATCCCCTGGCACAAAGAGTTCATCAGCACCGTCAAAGCTATACTCTTGAAGCGTATTTGTTCTATCCTCTTTTTTGTAGCTTTTGTCTTGGGCATAGCCTCCATCATAGGGTTGAAGTCTGTAGTCGTAGTAACCATTTTCGAATGGGTCGACCAAAGTTTGCCATAATCCATCGAGCGAGGTGGTGTTCCTATCTGCGATGTTCATAATGTTTACGGTCTGCTGCGCATAAATACTCTGAGTACAAGCAAGCAACAGAGTACCTAAAATAGCTAGAAGTTGTTTTTTCATAAGTTATAGTTTTTAATTAGTTATGGGGACTTCTAAAAAATGATTTATATGATTTTAGTTGTCCATCGTTTAGTTTAAAATTTTTAGTTGGGGTCAGTTTTTAGAAGTCCCCATATTTTTTGCTAGAACAAATGTAATATTTTTTTTGGTTACTTGCAAGTTTTTTTATTCAAAAAATATTTTTTAATGCACTGATAATGTGCATCATAGACAGCAATATTCAATTACAATCCTCTCATTATAAGCATTTTGTGCACGTACACAGAAGACACGGTAAAAAATATTTTAAAAAAATATCGAAAAAAAATTGCAATTTTAAATTACAATTAATACCTTTACGCCGTGAGTGGTGAGGATGAGGGTGCTTATACTGAATAAATTAACAAACCTACTACAATATATGTGCAGTTTAAGAACTTGCAAGAAATTGTCTATTAGCATATTGCTAATGGTGTTTTGCTTTTTAAATTTAGAAAGCAAGGCTCAGTCTGGTGTGGTCGAATCAGAGGATAAAATTGAGATATTCTTTAATGTTTCTAGTAGTGTTATTGACGAAGATTTCGCTAATAATAAAGAAAGCCTCTGGCAATTATCTGCTATTTTAGATAGGCTCAACCAAAATCCTTACGTTACAATTACTAATATTAACGTTAGTAGCTATGCATCACCTGATGGTGGCACATCTCTTAACAGTAGACTGTCTCAACAACGCAAAGAAAGCATTTATAATCACCTAATTGTTAATGAAGGAATTATATCAACCTTAATTGATACTACCAACATTACTAATATATGGGACGAGTTGCGAAGTAGAGTCGTTAATTCAGCAACTCCATATAAACGTGAAGTAATTGCAATTATTGACAATATACCTGTGAAAAGCGTCGATGAAAACAATACAGTCATTGATAGTCGTCTAAAGCACCTCAAAGAACTTCATAATGGTGAGCCTTATGAGCATATGAAAGAGAATATCTTTGCTGAGCTTAGATCTGGTAGCGTGTTAATTATTCACTATGAAAACATCCTTATTCCAGTTGAAACATCACAGAATGAACCAGAAGCTGAGACGCAACAAATCGCTGAACAACAAGAAGAAAAAGTTGAAGAGCCTCAAGAAATAGTACCAACCGCTGCTGTAGTAAATGACGAAAGAGACTTCCATTTCGCACTAAAAACAAACCTTGCGCTCTATGCTGGAGGCATCTTAAATGTGGCTGGTGAAGTGCAAATTAACGATATGTTCTCAGTTGACGTACCTATAGCCTACTCACCTTATACGGTTAATCAAAATTGGAAATTTAGAGTGCTGACTATTCAACCTGAATTCAGATACTGGTTCAACGAAACATTTAAAGGACATTTTGTTGGTGCTCACGCCCACGTCGGATACTTCAATATTGCGTACAATGACCAAGACCGCTTCCAAAATAGCGCAGACACACCTCTATGGGGATTTGGCTTGAGTTATGGATATTTGCTTAATATATGTGGCAACTGGGGTCTTGAATTTACCCTTGGTGCTGGCTATGCTAATTTAGAATATGATACCTACTATAATATTGATAATGGTGCATTGTTTGACCATACAAGTAAAGATTATTGGGGTATAACTCGACTGGGAATCTCACTTACTTATACATTCTAACTATTTGAGCAAAGGTATGAAACATAAATTACATAACATATATATAGTGTTGCTTGCTATTGCTCTGTTGTCTTCTTGCAAGACAAGCTTTGAGTACCCTGGTGATGACCCTGTTGACCCAACACTAGTAAACCTTGAACTAAGTGTAGATATTGACTTCTCGGAAGTACTATACTACGAACCTTACTACAAAAGTAGTAGCGAGGCAACAACCTATCTCTCTCGTACAATGATAGAGGTTTACAAGTCTAGCGACCTTACTACCCCTCTCTTCCGTGATACTCACTACTCTCCATTCTCTGTTGATGGTACTGTTGATATTGATGTAATTTATCAAGTTAATGCTATTGAATATACAGTTGCTATATGGAGCGACATTGTTGAGGAAGGCTCTAAAGAAGACCTATTCTTTACTACTGAACTACTCAGTAGTATTAAAAATATTGAGCCATATTCGGGTAATTCCGACCTCAAAAATAGCTTTAGCGACCTTATTGAAGTTGACCTACGTGAATATAGAGATATGTGGAATATTACACACCATTGTGATGCAACTATGGAGCGTCCACTAGCTCGCTACGAAATCTGGACAAATGATTTACTCTTATTTGTAAGCGAACAAAGTAAATCATCTCCGCAAGAAACTGTAGATATTACTACGTATGACGTAGAGCTTAGCTATGATGGGTATATGCCTTTCGGTTATGATGTATTTAGCGATACTCCTAACGAAGCACGCCAGTCAATTTCATACACAAGCAAAATTGAGATTCTATCTGACTCTACTGCAAGAATTGGTTTTGACCATATCTTTGTTAACCACACAGAAACTAAAGTAAATGTCTCTATTGTTGTTTACAACTCAAGTGGAGAAGTTATCACAGGTGTCGAAGGTATTACAATCCCTCTACTTAGAGATATGAACACTATTATCATTGACGACTACCTTACTAGAGATTATAATCCAGGTATTGGTATCGACCCTAGTTTTGAAGGCGATATTAATATCACCATATAGCCTCTAAATAACTAGAAATAAAAAAGCAACCATTTCACTAAAAATGGTTGCTTTTCTTTTATTTGCGGTAATGTGGTAAAAAAGGGTCAAGCTTAATTTCGGATTGAGCCCTTTTTAGAGTTAACAGTGTAATGTTCTGTAACTTGCAGTAGCATAGCGTATTAGCAAATATTTTGTTGACGGGGTTTCTCATTATTTTGAGAAAAATAGTCGAGATTGACCCCTTTTTGGTAAAAAGCCCTACTCTTATGTAGGTAGAAATGTAGCCTTGTTTTAGGGCGAGTTTTCACCGAAAATGAAGTTTAACAAAATAATGCTAATACGCTATGTTTTCAATTAACATTAAGGGTAAGGAGAACCCTAAAACTCTAGGGCAAGTAAAACTCGAAATGGTATTTTTCAAAACTGGATATCCACGAGTATCGAAGGTAATTGCTATTACAGGTCCATTAAAAGAGTGGGATGCCAAGAAACAACAATTCTCAGGTCGAGGCGTTGAATGTGCCGAGCGCAATAAACGACTTGTAGATTTAAAGGCAAGTTACCTAAAGGTAGCCGAAGAATGGGAAACAGAAGAGCAAGACTGGTCCC
>JAWXTM010000066.1:0-9230 GCA_044433505.1 Rikenellaceae bacterium | reverse complement strand
TATTCGAGAGAAAAAAGGTGAAAAATCAACCAAAATAAAAGCCCAAATACATCAAAACCTATTTCTTTACATCCATTTTTATTTATTCAATTTTAGTGGGGTCAGTTTTTAGATGTCCCCTGAATATACTACTTTTCAAATAGCGTACCAAGGTTAGAGAAGTTTGGTACGCTATTTGCAGTAATACTTCATCAAAGACAATAAAGCGAAAAAGGTAAGATATGGCGAGTGAAAGGGTTGATAGGTTAGTTAGTTATTTTGTTTTTCAAGTGAGAGTGAATTTCGCCAATCTTACCCGCTTTAAGATGTGTGTGGAGGATGTAGCTCTTGATTCTTTTTAGAATTTGTATTGCTTTTGCTTTGGGGCTTTGTACTAGCTCATTGTAGCCATCGTTCTTTTGTGAACAACAGAACCAAAAAACTTTCTTGACTTAGTTTGTTATAATACAAGCTAAAATTATGAGTTGCTCAGATGCTAACCCAGAACCAAATTACAATAAAAAAAGAGAGAGTCCAATAAATATAATCGAACTCTCTCCCTTTATACATCAATCAAGTATTATTTTACAATCTCCATACCCAACTTGATCGCCTCCTCATTAGCAGGAATCATCTTATGAGCACGCTCTGGTAAAGACTTTTTAAGACCCTCAATAACATTATCATACTCCACAATCGGCTTGAGCTTCAAATAAGCACCAAGCACAATCATATTAAAAACCTTTGCGTTACCTAGCTTTGCAGCAAACTCAGTAGCCGCCACACTACGCACCTCAATATCAGTACGACGAGGCTCTCTAGTCATACCATTTGGGTCATACAACAGCAATCCACCCTCCTTTACACTGTCTTCGAACTTATCGAGCGACTGTTGGTTAAGTGCAATTAGCGTGTCATACTCCTGAATAACAGGCGAACTGATCCTATCAGTGCTAAGTATAACAGTTACATTGGCAGTACCACCCCTCATCTCTGGGCCATATGATGGCATCCAGCTAACCTCATCACCCTGCATTACGCTTGAGTAAGCAAGAATCTTACCCATCGAAAGGACACCTTGTCCCCCAAAACCTGCAATTAATATTTCTTCTTTCATTGTATTAGTCTTATTTATTTAACAAATCACCTAGTGGGTATTCAGGTATCATATTCTCTCTCATCCACTCGTTACTCTTAACAGGCGAGAGTTTCCAGCCGCTGTTACAAGTAGCAACGATTTCGACGAATGAAGTACCTTTGCAGTTTAGTGAGTTTTCGAAAGCCTTTTTAATAGCTTTTTTGGCAGCACGTATGCGAGCAGGCGTGTCCACACTCTGTCTTGTAACATAAGCAACACCCGGCATCATTTTAGCGATTTCACCCATTTTGTAAGGGAAACCATTACGAGCTGCATCACGTCCATAAGGCGTGGTAGCGGTCTTTTGTCCGAGTAGAGTAGTAGGTGCCATCTGACCACCAGTCATACCGTAGATAGCATTATTAATAAAGATAATAACGATATTTTCGCCACGAACCAGCGAGTGAATAGTCTCAGCAGTACCGATAGCCGCCAAGTCACCATCACCTTGGTATGTGAAGACCAATCTATCAGGCATCAATCTCTTTAGTGCTGTAGCAATAGCAGGTGCTCTACCGTGAGCAGCCTCCACCCAGTCAATATCAATATAGTTATAGGCAAGTACCGAACAACCCACTGGCGAAACACCAACAGTATTGTTTTCTTGACCCATTTCGTCGATAAGTTCGGCGACAATCTTGTGCACAGTACCGTGTGAGCAGCCTGGGCAGTAGTGCATTACACTATCTGTAATTAAGCGAGGTTTTTGGTACACCAAGTTCGCTTCAGTTTTATTTACTTCCATTGTCTTACTTGCTTTTATTTCATTAGATTTTTAAGGGCTGTAGCCACCTCTTCTGGAGAGTGAAGCACACCACCATATCTGCCAAAGTGCTCAACTGTGCAGCGACCTTGAGCCGCAAGTCTTACATCTTCTACCATTTGACCTGCACTCATCTCAACGCTTAGTATAGCTTTGGCGTGAGAAGCAGCCTTAGCAATCGTATTGCTTGGGAATGGGAAGAGGGTGATAGGGCGAATAAGTCCTACTTTAAGTCCTTCCTTACGAAGGTCTTCGACAACCTTCATACAGATTCTTGAGCTAGTGCCATAAGCAACCAATACATACTCAGCATCTTCGACTTGGATCTCTTCAACTCTAACTTCGGCATCCTCGATAGCACGATATTTCTCTTGAAGTTTAATATTATGTTGTTCAAGGTCGTAAGAGTCAAGGAACAGAGAAGTTCCCACGTTTCTGGTTCCACGGTCAGCTTTGCGACCAGTGGTAGCCCAGCTTCCGCATTGCTGAGTGATTTCTTCTTCGGTGCGGCGAGGTTTTACAGGTGAGAGTTTCACCTTTTCCATCATCTGCCCTACGATACCATCAGAGAGAATCACCGAAGGGATTCTATATTTAAAAGCAAGGTCGAAGCCAAGTCCAACAAAGTCATTCATCTCTTGCACAGAGCTAGGAGCAAGCACGATCATCTTGTAGTCACCGTGTCCACCACCTTTAACCATTTGGAAGTAGTCCGACTGAGCAGCTTGAATAGAGCCAAGTCCAGGGCCCCCTCTCGATACGTTCACCACCAAGCAAGGTAGTTCGGCACCAACCAGATAGCTAAGTCCTTCGCACATTAGCGACACCCCTGGGCTCGAAGAGCTAGTCATAACCATTTTGCCCGCAGCAGCACCACCATATACCATATTGATAGATGATGTTTCGCTTTCCGCTTGAAGCACAACCATACCAGTACTTTCCCAAGGTTTTTGTTCCATTAGGGTTTCCATCACCTCACTTTGAGGGGTGATAGGGTAACCGAAGTAACCATCCACACCGTAGCGAATTGCAGCGATGGCGATAACCTCATTACCTTTTAATAATTTAATATCTTCCATTGTTTTTCGTATGCTTCTCTATTCAAATTTTTGTTTATAGACAGTAATAACGCTATCTGGACATATCATAGCGCAGCCAGCGCAGCCGATACAATCCTTCTCACCGTTTTTCATTACAACATAGTAGTAGCCCTTGCCGTTGACATCTTTGCCGAGTTCCAGCACGCCAACAGGGCAGATTGAAACACAGACGCTACAACCTTTGCAGCTCTCAGTGTTTACTTCAATTGTACCTTTAATTTTAGCCATTTCTTTTTTAAATTTTATGGGGAGGCAGTTTTAAGATGCCCTCCCCCTTATTTTATTTTAGTGAGTGAATCACCAAACCGCTACGCAGTTTAGGTTCAAACCAAGTTGTTTTTGGAGGCATAATATTGCCACTATCAGCAATATCTATGAGTTGTTTCATTGACACTGGGTACAGAGCGAAAGCCACTGCCATCTCGCCACTATCAACTCTATTTTTTAGCTCTCCGATACCACGGATGCCACCAACGAATTCAATTCTGGTGTCTTTGCGAAGATCCTTAATATCAAGAATCTTATCGAGCACAAGGTTCGAAAGAATCGTTACGTCCAAGACTCCGATAGGGTCACTGTCATCGTATCTGCCCTCTTTAGCAGTTAGCGAGTACCACTGACCATCCAGATACATCGAGAAGTTATGCAGCAGACTCGGAGAGTAGCGTTCCTTACCTTTAAGCACCACGGTAAAGTCTTCTTCGAGTCTAGCGAGGAGTCCTTCAGCGGTGAGTCCATTAAGGTCTTTAACGACTCTATTGTAGTCGATGATTTGTAGTTGGTTATCAGGGAAGATAACTGCTAGGAAGTAGTTATACTCTTCGGTACCAACGTGGTTAGGATTTTCTTTGCGTTTTTCTTCGGCAACTAGCGCAGCAGCGGCTGTACGGTGGTGACCGTCAGCAACATAGAGCGCAGGAATTTCATCGAAGATTGCAGTGATTTTTTCATTCAGACGTTCAGGAACTACCCAGAAGCTATGCCCAAAACCATCTTCTGCAACGAAATTATACTCGGCAGGAGTCTTTTCGACAACCTCAGTCACTAGCGCATTCATAAGTGCGTGAGCTGGGTATGAGAAGAATACAGGTTCGATATTAGCATTTTGGTTACGCACGTGAATCATACGGTCTTGCTCTTTATCGTGGCGAGTGAGTTCGTGTTTTTTGATAGCACCGCTCAGGTAGTCTTCAGCGTGACAAGCAGCAACCAGTCCGTACTGAGTACGTCCGTTCATTCTCTGTGCATAGATATAGTAATGCTCAGCACCATCTTGCACCAACCAACCTTTATCCATCCACTCCTTGAAGTTGCTAACCGCCTTTTGGTAGACTTCCTGTGAGTGTTCGTCAGCGATAGGATCAAAATCAATCTCTGGTTTGATGATGTGTAGCAGCGATTTTTCGCCTGCTTCAGCCTTAGCCTCCACAGAGTTAAGAACATCATACGGTCGTGAAGCAACCTCCTTAGCAATATCCTTTGGAGGGCGGATTCCTTTAAATGGTTTTATTTTCATATTTTTTATTAGAATTTGTTTAATTGAAATTTGTTGTTTCCTTCTTTTAGGTAGCCTGCGATTTGCTCGGCAGCAGCGATACCTGCATTGATATTTGCCTCGGCAGTCTGAGCACCCATCTTCTTAGGCGTTGCAAAGAAACGTGGCGCAAACGCTTCGAACTCAGCCATTGCATCTGGCTTAATATCAGTGACATATCTAAAGTCTTTGCGTTCAGCCATTGCTTTTAGCAGCCCCTCTTCGTTGATAACCTCCTTGCGAGCGGTATTAACGATAGTAGCCCCTTTAGGCATACTCATAGCCAAGTCATAGCCAATAGAGCCTTTGGTTTGAGGTGTTGCAGGGATATGCAGCGATAAGTACTGTGATTTAGCGTATAGCTCCTCAACCGATGCAACTTCCTCTACGCCATCATTGGCAAAGATTGCTTTATCGGCAACGAATGGGTCGTAGGCATAGACCTTCATACCAAGTGCCATACCAGCCTTTGCTACCAAACGTCCTACATTGCCATAGGCGTGGATACCAAGAGTTTTGCCAGCGATTTCGCTACCCGAAACCCCTGAGAACTGCACTCTAGCCATAAAGATCATCATAGCGATTGCAAGTTCAGCAACGGCATTAGAGTTTTGCCCTGGGGTATTCATAGCCACAATCTTCTTTTCAGAGAGTGCTTCGAGGTCAAGGTTATCGAAACCAGCACCTGCACGTACCACAATTTTAAGGTTTTCGGCAGCCGCTACCACCTCACGGGTAACCTTATCCGAGCGTACAATCATAGCGTCAACATCCCGTGCGGCAGCCTTTAGCTCCTCAACCGAGGTGTAGTTTTCGAGCAGGACAACCTCAATTCCAGTTCTTTGTCCTACCTCTTTGATACCTTCGACAGCAGCAGCAGCGAAGGGTTTTTCAGTTGCAACAAGTAGTCTCATTTATTGTAGTATTTTTTCGAATTCTTGCATACAGTCAACAAGTGCTTGAACGCTCTCAAGTGGCAGTGCGTTGTAAGTAGAAGCTCTAAAGCCTCCCACCAAGCGGTGACCCTTAATACCTACCATACCACGTTCCTTAGCAAAGTCAAGGAACTTAGTTGGTTCAAGTTCTTTGTATTTTTCGCTATACACGAATGGAATATTCATAAGCGAGCGGTCTTCTTCGGTTACAGGGGTTTCAAATACGCTATTGCGTTTGATTTCGCCGTAAAGAAGTTCAGCCTTTTCTTCGTTAATCTTTTGGATAGCAGGCACACCACCGATGCTCTTCAACCATTTCAATGTTTCTCTAACAACATAGATAGGGAATACAGGAGGGGTATTGAACATAGATTCGTTTTTGATGTGAGTGCGGTAGTCAATCATAGTAGGGATATGGCGTTCAACTTTGCCGAGAATATCTTCTCTAACAATCACGAAGGTAACACCAGCAGGGCCCATATTCTTTTGTGCACCACCATAAATCAGCGCATATTTGCTAACGTCAACTTTGCGAGAAAGAATATCCGAGCTCATATCAGCAACCAATGGTACGTTGCAGTCTAAGTCCTCTTTGAATTCAGTACCAAAGATAGTGTTGTTAGTTGTAATGTGCAGATAGTCAAGGTCGCTAGGCAATTCAAATCCCTTAGGGATGTATGTATTGTTTTTGTCTTCGCTACAAGCGATTTCCACAACTTCACCAAAGCCCTTAGCCTCTTTCATAGCTTTTTTAGCCCAAACGCCAGTATTCACATACCCAGCTTTTTTGTTAAGCAGGTTGAAAGGTACCATAAAGAACTGAGTCGATGCACCACCGCCGAGCCACAGAATCTTGTGAGTCTCAGGGATGTTCAATAGCTCACGGAAGAGCGATGTTGCTTCATCAATAACTTCTTGGAAATCCTTGGTACGGTGAGAGATTTCGATAAGAGAGAGACCGATACCATTAAGATCGAGTACTGCATTAGCTGCATTTTCGATAGCTACTCGTGGCAAGATGCAAGGACCTGCCGAAAAATTGTGTTTTTTCATTGTTATTTATTTATTTTTTTATTATTATTCGCTAGTCGAACATTCAATGATATAATTTATTTTTTTATTTCCACTATAAAGCAATGAAAATATTATTAATCTTTCATAAAATCCTCGACTTCGTTAATAGTGAGCGGAGGTCTTTGTGCGCCAAGCTCTACCATACCATCCTTTGTCACTACTATTGAGTTCTCCAAACGGATGCCACCAAAGTCAAGATACTCTCTTACTTTATCGTAATTTATAAAGTCTGTGCAGAGTCCATCACTTTGCCATTTGTCAATTAGAGCAGGTACGAAATAGATACCAGGCTCTACTGTAATACAATGACCAGCAAAGAGTTCCTTGCCCATCCTGAGCGACGATAGCCCTGGGGTAGTGCTGCGCTCCACAACCTGGTTATACCCAACGAACCTTTCGCCAAGATCCTCCATATCGTGAACATCAAGCCCAATTTGGTGACCCAAGCCGTGTGGCATTAGCATTGCAACTGCACCAGCCTCTAGCGCATCCTGAGCATTCCCCTTCATAAGCCCTAGCTGAATAAGCTCTTCTATCATACCAAGTGCCACTCTCTTTTGCACACTTTGATAGGTGACGCCCTCTCTAACAGAAGATAGTCCGCACTTTATTGCATTATATACTATATTATATATGTCACGTTGCTTAGGCGTGAATTTCCCAGATGAAGGTAGCGTGCGAGTATTGTCGCTACAGTAGTTCAGCACACTCTCTGCCCCAGCGTCCACTAGTAGTAGCCTGCCATCAGTAATAATTCCTGAGTGGTCGTGATTATGCAGAGTCTGCCCATTTTGCGAAACAATCGAATGGAACGAAACGCCTGCGCCATACTGCAAAGTGATACCCTCCATAGCTCCAGCAATCTCCCTTTCGGTAGCTCCAATGCGACACAACCTCATTGCCTCACGGTGCATAGCGTTACCAATATCGCTGGCACGGTGCATCTCCATAATCTCCTCTTCGCTCTTGATTTCACGATTCTCCACAACGCTTTTAATGAGTTCTTCGCTAGCATTTTGTAGAACGTGGTGGTAGCTGATACCTAGCATATCGGCAATGCGCTGTTTATTGGCAGCACGATATGGAGGAAGGAAGTGTATAGTTCGTTTTTGGCTATTTGATTTTGTAATAAATATGGTCAAAGAACTATAGTCCGCACTCTTTTCAACGCCAACTTCTGCACTCTGCGCAGCAACTGAGGGTTGAACGCCCATCCAGATAAAATCATCTAGGGTGTAGTCATCACCAAAGATAGTAGTTTCTCCACTCTCGATGTCGATTGTTGCGGCAAGGTCGTGTCTCGATAGCCCAAAATAGTAGAGAAATGAACTATCTTGTCGCATAGGGTAGCCGTTCGAGGGGTAGTTGCGAGCCACTTCGCTATTACCCATAAGTAGGATGATGCCTGTTTGTCCTCTCTTTTTCATAGAGTTAAGTAGCGCACTGCGACGTGTTATGTAAGTTGATTTAGAGAACATTATGATTTGTGTTTTAAATTATACTTCCTACAAATATAACAAAAAAAAGTTAAAGAATAGTATAATGGTGCAAAAAAAGTCATAACTTTACGGCGTTCATTAATACAGTAGTTGTTACGCTATGAAAAATCTCAGAAATATATTCCCGTTATTGTTTGTGCTGCTTCTCTCTGTTAGCTGTACACCAGAGGGTAAGAGCCTCTATTCTCAGCTTCAGTTGTGGTATAATCTCAGTGAGTCGACCGATGCTGCGGTAGATGTTTTTTATGTACTGCCGACTTGCGTTTGGGATTGGCAGGCAGAGGATGGAACAGTGGTGCATTACGCCAACCTCGCTGATTCCTCGCAACTCGAAGCAATGCGACCTTCCTATGAGCTGGCGGAGTCTATATTTGGTCAAGACTGCAACTTTTTTGCTCCATATTATAGGCAAATTACTTTAAATTCGTGGATGCAGGGTGATAGTGTCGTGAGTGAACGTTTTCCGCAAGCGATGGCAGATGTAAAGAGTGCTTTTGAATATTTTTTGGGGAATCTCAACAATAATCGTCCTTTTATTTTGGCTGGGTTTAGTCAGGGAGGCAAGTGTGTTGTGGAGCTTTTAAAGGGTCTTTCACAGGAGGATTACTCTCGGATGGTGGCTGCTTATGTTATTGGGTATAGGGTCACTGAGCAAGAGTTGGAGCAGTATAGTGGGACTATTAAGCCTGCGCAGGGGAGTGCAGATACTGGGGTGACGGTTTGTTATAATTCGGTAGAGAGTCCTTCGGGGATAAGTGCGGTGCTTAGTCCAAGTGCTATTTGCATTAATCCGTTGAATTGGAGTGTGACGAGTGAGTCGGCGGTGGTTAGTGATTCTGTGAGTGTGAGAGTTGATACTTTAAATAGTGTGTTGATAGTTGAGGGGTTGGATGCTCAGGCGTGTTATATTCCTGTATTAGAGCCGTTGCTTCCGTTGGGTAATTATCATCTTTTGGAGTTAACGCTTTATCAGGAGTCGTTAAGGGATAATGTAGGGTGTAGGGTAGAGAATTTTCTGGGGGGTGCCGCTGGGCACACCAGAAGACCAAAGTCTGTTATAGCTTGTAGTATTACAGACTAAAATGATTAAAGTTTTTTGGTTCTTTTGTTCACAAAAGAACGATGGAATCAGTCCGCTAGAGCAAACTCCAATAAAAAGTCTTTGGGGGTTTGGGCGAAGACCAAACTGGAAAATCGAAGATTTTCCT
>JAWXTM010000065.1:0-9916 GCA_044433505.1 Rikenellaceae bacterium | reverse complement strand
TTGCTCTTTGTTTTAGCTCTGGTGTATTGCTCTGGTTTAGTGCTCTAGCTCAGGGGCGTTTCACCCCCTGACCCCCGAGTCACTTTTTGGGGTCAAAAAGTGACCAAAAACCCTTTGAAGCATTGAAGCGTTCCGTGAATTTCTAGAAAGCTGTGGTTCTTGGGGGAAGCGGTGAGAATTGCCCCAGTGTTTTTTGGTGCCGCTGGGCACACCAGATGATTTAGTTTGTTAGGATTATGTAAGCCTCGTTTAGAGCCAAAAAACACGCAATTATCCCTATTTCTTCCCCCCCCAAAAGCACCACAGCTTAAGAAATTCTACGGAACACTCCAGAGCTTCGTTTTAGTTTATTCTAATCAGTTTCGAGTAATCTCAAATAAAAGTGCGAAGCACTGCGGGATGACGCCGCCCCACAGCGGCAGACCGCTTCTGCTCGTTCCACTCGCCGAACACTCTTCCGCCGGCGTCATCCCCCATTGCTTCTAAAACCAAAAAGCTAGAACAATCTAAAAACCGAAGCCCTGAATGAAGTAGTAGAATTTCTTAAGTTGTGATTCCTAGGGGAGGAAAAGAAATAGGGAGAATTGCGTGGTTTTTTTTGTTAGAGCTGAAATAGAAATGGCTTCAAATAACTAAGCTATAGTAATGTCAAAAAAAGCACTGGGGCAATTCTCACCTTTGACCCCTAGGAATCAGAACTTTTTAGAAATTCACTGCTTTATTCAACGCTTCAAAAGCTTTTTGGTGGCTTTTTGACTTCTCAAAAAGTACTACGGTTTTCAGGGGGGTGAAACGCCCCCTGAGCTAGAGCAATACACCTGAGCACTACAATAGAGCAATAGCTTTGGGGGTTTGGGAGGAAAATCTTCGATTTTCCAGTTTGGTCTTCGCCCAAACCCCCAATGATTTTTATTGGAGTTTGTGCTAGCTTTCGGTTGTACAACCGAAAGATTTTTGTCTTTTGATTTTTAGGCAAGGCATCCGCCTTGCTATTGCTCTAGCGGACTGATGCCATCGTTCTTTTGTGAACAAAAGAACCAAAAAACTTTAATTACTTAGTTCGTAATACTACAAGCTCAAACTAAAGCAATACAATAGTGTTCTAGCTTTGGGGGTTTGGAAAAAAATCTTCGATTTTTTTGTTTATCGTTCCTCCAAACCCCCAAAAGACTTTTATTGGAGTTTGTGCTAGCTTTCGGTTGTACAACCGAAAGATTTTTGTCTTTTGATTTTTAGGCAAGGCATCCGCCTTGCTATTGCTCTAGCGGACTGATTCCATCGTTCTTTTGTGAACAAAAGAACCAAAAAACTTTCATCATTTTAGTCTGTAATACTACAAGCCAAAAGCTAGAGTTCTAAACTATTGCAATAGCTTTGGGGGTTTGGAAAAAAATCATTCGATTTTTTTGTTTGTCGTTCCTCCAAACCCCCAAAACTTTTTATTGGAGTTTGCGCTAGCTTTCGGTTGTGCAACCGAAAGATTTTATTTTTGATTTTTAGGCAAGGCATCCGCCTTGCTATTGCTCTAGCGGACTGATTCCATCGTTCTTTTGTGAACAAAAGAACCAAAAAACTTTCATCATTTTAGTCTGTAATACTACAAGCTCAAACTAAAGCAATACAATAGTGCTATAGCTTTGGGGGTTTGGAAAAAAATCATTCGATTTTTTTGTTTGTCGTTCCTCCAAACCCCCAAAAGACTTTTATTGGAGTTTGTGCTAGCTTTCGGTTGTACAACCGAAAGATTTTTGTCTTTTGATTTTTAGGCAAGGCATCCGCCTTGCTATTGCTCTAGCGGACTGATTCCATCGTTCTTTTGTGAACAAAAGAACCAAAAAACTTTCATCATTTTAGTCTGTAATACTACAAGCCAAAAGCTAGAGTTCTAAACTATTGCAATAGCTTTGGGGGTTTGGAAAAAAATCATTCGATTTTTTTGTTTGTCGTTCCTCCAAACCCCCAAAACTTTTTATTGGAGTTTGCGCTAGCTTTCGGTTGTGCAACCGAAAGATTTTATTTTTGATTTTTAGGCAAGGCATCCGCCTTGCTATTGCTCTAGCGGACTGATTCCATCGTTCTTTTGTGAACAAAAGAACCAAAAAACTTTCATCATTTTAGTCTGTAATACTACAAGCTCAAACTAAAGCAATACAATAGTGCTATAGCTTTGGGGGTTTGGAAAAAAATCATTCGATTTTTTTGTTTGTCGTTCCTCCAAACCCCCAAAAGACTTTTATTGGAGTTTGTGCTAGCTTTCGGTTGTACAACCGAAAGATTTTTGTCTTTTGATTTTTAGGCAAGGCATTCGCCTTGCTATTGCTCTAGCGGACTGATGCCATCGTTCTTTTGTGAACAAAAGAACCAAAAAACTTTAATCATTTTAGTCTGTAATAATACAAGCTATAAAAAACTTTATTGACTAAAGTTTGCTCTAAACACCTTAATAGAATAGCTGTCGTAGGGCTAATCCCTACAAGTTCTCCTTTAGTGAGTTAATCCACTCTGGAGAATCATTGAGGGCAGGCACACGTTTAAATACACTGCCACCACTCTCCATAAAGAGTCCCTTCATCTCAATATCCAACTCATATAAAGTTTCGAGGCAATCGGCAGCAAAACCTGCTGGAACTATCATTACTTCTTTATGCCTCCCTGAGCTTAGTATATCCCTGAGCTGAGGCTCTAACCACTCTCCTCTTCCCATCTTAGACTGAAATGCAACGGAGTATGACTCTGCGCCAAGCTCTTTGGCAATAAGCTCGGCACTTTTGTAGCACTGTTCTTCGTAATTAACCTTTAATTCTCCACTTGATGTATTATGTTTTAGTGGTACGCTATGGAAAGAGAATATAATATGTTCGCCATTCCATATTTCTTTGCATAGTGCAACTTCGCTAGCAATATAGTCGACGTTATTGTACATCGGTTTAATTTCAACAATATCTAAACCTTTAGAGAGTCGATATGCTTCCTTAATAGAGGAGTCGTAGTTAGAGCGTGTGCGTTGGGGAAATAGCGGCACTATTGTAATTTTAGTAATGCCTTGTTCACGAAATTTATTGAGAGCGTTAGATAGTGATTTCCGAGGATAGCGCATAGCAAATTCAACCGCTGTATTGGGATGTAGTTCCTGTATCTTTGTTCTAAACTTATCGGAAATTATGGCTATTGGAGAACCCTCAGCAGTCCACACTTTTGAGTACATCTTTGTTGAGTAGTTCGCTCTAAATGGAACGATAAATAAATTTACTAATAACCACCTGCCTAAGAATGGTAGCGATATAACATCCCCATCCATAAGGAATTCTCTGAGGAATTGTCTTACGTCAGATTTCTTAGGTGAACGTGGTGTGCCGAGGTTTATAAATAGTAGTGCTTGCTTATTCATCTCTTTAGTAGGGTTAGTGCACTAAGCAGTAGTGCAAATGAGAGTCCAAAGTAGAAGGGGGTTAGGTAGAGTTCAATGTTCGCAAAGTTCCTAAGAGAGTAGCCCATTGTAATCATAAAGAGCACTAGAAAGTAGCTACGAAGGGTCATTACGTGCGCTAAGTTTCTTTTTTTTAATTTGCTAATCCGCTCTTTGTTTAGCCTTACTAATTTGCGAAATACCAAAAAATAGAACAGAGAGAAGACCACCACTGCGCCGAGTACGAGGTATAGGGGTTTTATGGTTATTCTCTCTAGCATTTCGACTCCACTAAAAAAGACACAGATTGCAGCCACGCTCCAAAACAAGCACAGCAACACTCTTAGTGTTCGTTTGGATGGATTGCTAAAGGACACTGTTGCTCAGGAGTTTAGCTTGTTTAATTCTATCTGCCATACCTATGCCATCACGGATGCCACCGCCTAGCAGTAGTCCGCTGTATTTTGCTTCAATCTCTTTGATTGCTTCAAAGCGAGCACCGCTACTCTTTTCGTATTGAGCAATGGCACGAGGGTGTCTAAAGATTTTCAGCAGGTCTGGTTTCTTTTTGATGCCTAGTTTAAAGGCGATTTCAAGGCGTGCAAGTTCTTCGATTTGTTTATCGTTCATCTCGAAGATTTCCTTATGACGTGCTCCACCTATGAAGATCGAAAGGAGTGCCCCCTCTTTTGGAGCTTTCCCCTCGAAGCAAGAGGATGGGAAGAGTATTCCCAGCACTTTGCTTCCCTCTTTAAATGGAAAGAGTGCTCCAAAGGAGTTTATCTGACCGCTTCGCATCTTTTCGCTTAGGGAGTTATATCCCACTGCGACTTGCACAACGCCAGCATACTCTAGCGATGTTATTTTTTCCATAGTATCACTCTCAATAAATGGCATAACGCTCTCTAGCTCATACCCTGGAACAGTCGAGATAACAGACTCTGCCTCGATTCTCTTCTCACCTGCCACTATTGAGTAGCCACCCTCTTTGAGTGGGTTTACTGTGGCAGAGTGCCCAAGGATAAATTCTCCGCCATTCTTTTTGATATTTTTCTCTAGTGCTTGTGTAAGTTGACATAGTCCCCCTGAGGTCGAGAATATCTCTTTGGAGATACCTGCCGCACGATCGGCCTTAGCCAACTTGCCACGCTTAATAGTTCCCCTAATAAACGAACCATAGTTTTGCTCCAAGTTATGGAGTTTTGGCAGGGCATAGCGAGTGACTAGTTTTTCGGGATCACCAGCATAAATCCCCCCAATAAATGGGTCGACGGCATAGTCCAGAATAGATCCCCCGAGTCTGCGGCGCACCATATCTGCCACCGATTCTTCACTATTTTTGCCCTTTGCACGAAATGGTTCACCGAGCACTCTAAGTTTATCGGAGAACTTAAAGAGTGGGGTGCGTACACCTGAGCAGAGCCCAGATGGTAGTTCGTGTAGTGTGCCACCCTTTAGTATTAGTCGTCGTTTTGCTTCGCTGCGTGCTGGGAGCACCTCGCACTCACCGCTCAACTCTTTGAATAGCTCTACCACCTCGATATTTCCAATAACGCCAGTATTTGGGCCACTCTCATAGGTGAATCCGCTCTCACTAAAACTCTCTATCATACCTCCTAGACGCTCAGTACTCTCCACCACAACACAACTAACTCCCCTTTTTGAGAGGTAGTAGGCAGTAGTAAGTCCAGAAAGTCCGCCACCAATAATGGCAGCTCTATATTGTTTCATAATATTTATATAGGTTTTGAAAATTTGTTAATCGTTGAGCCATTTTGCAGCAGTGGGTCGAAGCGTGCCGCCACATTGCGCATAAAGACTCCGCCACTGGGTGTAATATATATTCCGCTACCGCCACGAAGCTCAATGATATTGTCTTGAACAAAGTCCGCCACCCTTTGTGTGCTATAACCCAGCAGCTGTTGAAGCTCCTCAATCCCCATACCACAGCGCAACGAAAGCTCACTCCATACCACCGCCTCATTGCACATAAGGGTAGTAATAAACTCCCTGACCACTCGCTCCTTTTCGCTTAACTTATAGCCCTTTTGGGTAGGAAGTTTTCCGCTCTCAACCCTCTCTATATAGTCCTTTAAATCTTTGAAATTTTGGGCATAAGCACCATCTAGCTGTGAGATTGCAGAGTTTCCAAAGCCATAGACCTGCCCTGTGGTGCGGCGTGTGCAGTAGCCCTGAAAGTTGCGGTGTAGCATCCCATTATCATACGCTAGGTTCAGCTCGTCTCCCTCTTTTACAAAGTGGTCAAGCCCAAGGGCTTTATATCCACTCTTAGATAGTATCTCTTTAGCACTACTAAATAGCGCACTCTTTAGCTCCACAGAGGGTAGCCCCAGAGCCTCTAGTTTCTTCATATTTTCGTTGACCCACGGCACGTGAGCATACGAAAAGGTCACTATCCTATCGGGCGAAAGCTCCACTGCTCTAGTGATGCTCCCTCTAAAGCTCTCAACGCTCTGAAGCGGTAGCCCATAGATAAAGTCCAAATTAATCTCAATGCCACGGGAGCGCAATAGTCTTACTATATCCTCTATGGGTTCTTTAGAGCCTCTGCGCCTAACACCCTCTAGCACCTTGTCATTAAAATCCTGTACGCCAATGCTAACTCGTGTAAAACCAGCATTGCACAACCCCTCCCAATACTCCAAATCCAAGTAGCCTGGGTGGACTTCTATTGCAATCTCAGGCTTTTCGATAGTCTGAAAGTGCGAGAGTATATATTGGTTAATCTCTTTGAGTTGGGTGGTACTTAGTGTGGTAGGTGAGCCTCCGCCATAGTGAATCTGCGCTACTTTGCGTTCATTGCTTAGTAGTGGCAGGGTCATCTCCATTTCGCTGTGTAGCGCACTTAGATACCTTTCCATTACCTCCTGAGAGCCAATCGCCTGAGAGTTACACCCACAGTAATGGCACAAGTGGCGACAAAATGGGATATGGATATATATAGATATATTTTTTTGCTCAGAGTGGTTCGAGCATTCAATTTCACTTCGGTAATCCGCCTCACCAAACTCTTCGCTAAAGAAGTTTGCCGAGGGGTATGAGGTATATCGAGGCGTAGGAATATTATATCGTTCTATCAGTTTGCTTTGCATTGTTTTCTTTTGATTCGAAAGACAAAGATAGCATATAAAAGTGTAATTACCGCAAAAAATGCTTCAAAAATAAATAGCCCTGAGTATCCCAGCCAATTTGCAATAGCCCCACTCAGGGTTGCTATTATCATTCCGCTGAGGTGTGTAAGGACTGTTTGTAGGGTGAAGTCAGTGCCCTCGAGTCCGCTACGAACATAGTCCATAGCAGTGGTATAGACCACAATGGTCGACATACCATAAGCCCCCCAAAGTAGCGCAATGCCTATGTATAGAGCCAGTAGCGAAGGTTCACCGCTGTACCCTATAACCGAAAAATAGAGCGTTGCTACTACTGATAGCAGCGCAAAGAGAACTCTGGAGTAGTACCTGCCGATGCGCCTTACTACAAAGCCGCCCAAGAATGAGAATACAAAGCCAAATGCCGTGCCCACAATACCTAGTATAAAGCCAATATCTTCTACTCCATACCCAAGGTCTACCATATAGGGGCGCAACATTGACAGAGTCCCCGTAAGCCCAGAGTAACAGAGCATAAGGTAGCCAATTTGTCGCCAAATCCTCTTTTGAGTAAAGAAGAGTAGCAGGTCTTTTTTGCGAGCTTTGGGGCGTGCCTTGCGGCTCTCTATAAGGTCACCTTTCTTTAGGCGGTAGAGCGGAAGTAGTGCCAAGAGTACAAAGATTGCAAGGGCTGGTAGTATTAAGTTCCACCCCATCTGCTTGAATAGCAACAATAAAACACCGCTGCCAATAAGTACACCTGCAAAACTACCCATCGACTGCATACTATTTACCAGCGACTTGTCCTTGCGGCTAAATGACCTTACGGCAAGTGCGTCGGTGGCAATATCTTGGGTGGCGGAGGCTGCAAAGGATGCAACTATTAGTATGGCAATCAGTGTAATATCGGTCTTTAGGTCGAGCAGTGCAACCGTAAAAATCAGCACGGCATAGCATATCTCGGAGTATGTGATCCAGCGTTTGTAGCTCCCCAGCGACGTGGTCTTGCTATCAACGTAGGGCGACCACAGAAACTTTAGTATCCACGGTAGCTTGATTAGTTGCAGTAGCCCAATGGTCGTAAGCGAAAAATCCTCTTGGCGCATCAGCACTGGAATCACCGTGCTAAAGAAACTCTTGGGGATAGATTGCGCTATATAGAGGCAAAAAAATGCTGAAAGTTTTGTGGATTTACTCGATTGTTGCATTATAGTTTAAAAGAGAAGGCGACTCCCACTGTAAATGGGTCACCGAGTTGAACGTATGAATTGCCAAGAGCCGAGAACGAGAAGGCGTAGTATTCGCTAGCCGTAATATTCTTTGCCCATAGGCTAATGGATGCCCAGTCACGCTCTAGGGATACTCGTGCGTTGAGCGTTGAGTAGAGGTCTTGCGAGGTGCTGTTGGCATCGTTGAAGTATATTTTGCCTGCACCGTTATATTGCGCAGCAAAGAGTAGTTTGTATTTTGGGAGCTTTAGGGTGTAGTCTAGTGCCACTGAAAAGGTATTTTGTGGGGCGTAGGGAATGTAGTTACCTGAGTAGTCGGCAGTTCCCTCCACTACATAGTCTATAAACTTTGCCTGAGTGTAGCCATAGTCAGCTCTTAGGCGCAGATTTTCGAGCAGGTGTGCCGAGAGTGAAATCTCCACTCCAGTGCTATAAGAGCTTGCTGCATTGCGTAGCAAGCTGCCAATGCCAGTTGAAAGGGGTTGGTAGACCTGTTGCTGTGACCAATCAATATAGAAGAGCGCAAGGGAGGTGTAGAGGTGACCCCCAAGCAGCGAAAGTTTAGTACCCACTTCGTAGTTCCAGCTATACTCTGGTTCGAAGGTACGTTCCTGTTCTGTTTCAAAGGAGGTGTTAAATCCACCAGCCTTGAAGCCTTTGGTGATAGTACCATATACCATTCGATTCTCTGTGAAGTTATATTGCAGGGCAACCTTTGGGGTGAATTGGTCGTGGCAGAGCGAGCTGGTGAAGTTGTCAACAGGCTCTGAACCATTCTTAAGGTAGTCGTAGCTCATATCTGCAAGCTCAATGTCGTAGCGTGCACCAGCCGTAATATCAAATTTACCGAGGTGAATAGTCCCTTGGGCATAGGCCGCCACACCGTAGCGTGGAGTGTTGTAGAACTTATCGGTGGTCATATCCGAGGTAAAGTAGTTCATAATAACTGAATTGTCGCTCTTCTGATAAAAACCAAAAAGCCCCCCAGTCCAATCAATCATCCCTTGGGTAGCAGACGAAAACTGCAAATCCTGCGAGAAGATATTGTGACGCTCACTCTGGGTGATGTAGTAGGTTTGTGCCTCTGAGAAGTCTTGGTCGATGCCCTGTTCATCTTGAATAAATTGGTATGAGGTGCGAGAGGTAAAGGTAAAAGCCTCTTGCGCAACATTTAGCAAGACTCCATTGCTACTCATTATGCGGCGGTAGTGGCTAGGGCTATTGTATGATACCTCCTGAGGCTCACCGCTATCTGGGTCGAGCATCATATATGGGTAGCCATTCTGGAACGAAGACTCAACGCCTGCCACGATATTCAAATCGACGTTGTCTTTTTTGTAGCGCAGTTTCAGGTCGCCTCCGCCAGAGTCTAGTCTATCGGCCTTATCACCGATGTAATTATTGGTAAAAAAGCCGTCGTTGTGTTCGTAGTTTAGAGCAATGCCATAGCCCCAGTGCTCTGAGAAATTTCTGTAATCTGAGATAGAAGTTCTAAGGGTGTTGTACGAACCATAGTCAACACCAATGGTAGTTCCGTGCGATGAGAGTGGTGCTTTGGTGGTAACGCATACCACACCCCCCATAGTATTGCGCCCAAAGAGAGTGCCCTGTGGTCCACGTAGCACCTCTATGGAACTCACCTCAAAGAGGTCGAAATCAAAGGATGACTTTTCGAGGTAGGGTATTCCGTCTACATATAACCCCACCGAGGGAGAGTTAATTCGAGAGCCAATGCCACGGATATAGATTGGTGATGTTAGTTTGGTGCCATAGTCTGGCATATAGAGGTTTGGGATAGCTAGGGTAAAGTCTTTAATGCTGCTAACTTTGGCAATTTCGAGTTCGTTGCCGTTAAGCACTGATGCTGCGATGGGGGCATTTCTTAGGTTAGAGCCATTTTTTTGAGCGACAATAGAGATGGTTTCAACCTCTAGGGTATCTTGTAGCGGAGGGTCGGTGTGATATGCTGCAGCATTCAGTGTAGTGGTATATACTAAAAGAATTACAGTGAATAGGAATTTTGAGCTTTGCATATTTGTTTAATGCTTTTCTATTGCTGAATTCAACCTGCAAATGCAACTGAATTCATATTAATAATTTGTTTAAATTTTTCATTTGGTGTGAGGTATCCGAGTCTTTTACGAGGACGATTATTTAGCTTGTTTTCAATC
>JAWXTM010000064.1:0-10036 GCA_044433505.1 Rikenellaceae bacterium | reverse complement strand
ATCTCGAAAAGGTTTCTGACATAATAAAAAGTACTTTGATGAAACCAATTTCATCAAAGTACTAATAATTGCCTAAATAACAATAGATTATAGCGATTTTATCAGCTGTTTTTTACCATTACATCTGCTTTGGTGACACCACAAAAAATGCTATCCAAGAAGAAAATTCTTGAACAGCATCTTTAGTAATTTAACTACACGTATTAGAACGGTAGGTCGTCCGCAGGGGCAGGAGCTGGGGCTGGAGCAGGTGCTGGAGCAGGTGCGCCATATCCCTGATACTGCTGCTGCTGTTGAACAGGTGCACCATAGCCACCTTGTGGAGCAGCATTATATCCGCCACCCTGTTGCTGAGGTGCGCCATAACCACCTGCATCAGCTACTGGTGCAAGTACAGTAAAACGCCATCCTCTAGCCTCGGTAAACCAACGGCCATTACGCTCTCTACTCTCAATATTTACACTAACAACAGCTCTCTCGCCTACTCTAAGTGCAGCGGCAGCTGGAGCCTTGTCATTCCAAAAACCTACGCAAATTTTACGACCAAATTGATCGCCTGTTACCTCAAAAACTACTTCTTGTTTAGTCCATTCGCCTCTTGCGCCTTGTCCTTTCACTTCTGGAAGTACCAGATGTACGATTGCTTCAAAATCCATTTCTTTAATATATTTTAGTCAGTTAATAATAAAATCTTATTCTAGGGGTAAGTTTTTAGATGTTCCCTATACAATTTTGATAGATACTATTCTATCTCCAGCACGAATATCGTCAATCACATCAACACCCTCTACAACCTTGCCGAAGCAGGTGTGCACACCATCGAGGTGTGAGGTATTGTTACGGCTATGGCAGATAAAAAACTGCGAACCGCCAGTATTACGTCCAGCGTGCGCCATTGACAATACTCCACGGTCGTGGAATTGACGCTCTGCCGAGGTCTCGCAATCAATAGTCCAACCTGGGCCACCGACACCTGTACCAACTGGGCAACCACCCTGAATAACAAAATCAGGAATAACTCTATGGAAAGTCAGACCATCATAGAATCCGTGAGTTGCTAGGTTCACAAAATTCGCTACCGTTCCTGGGGTCTCAGTTTCATATAATTCGGCAATCATCGTACCTTTTTCTGTAATAATTTCTGCTTTCTTCATAAATTTATAGGTTAATTAGTTTAAAGGAGTAAATAGTTATTAAATTTTCTTAATAATTTATATTGAACACCTTAAGACATTATTTCTATCTGGCAAAGGTACACTTTTTTTTTATTTTTGCAACTTTTTAGGTTCTCTTTTTTCTAAGCACCAATGGTTGAGATTACTTCCACTACTGATATAGCTACCGCCACTTTCGAGGATAATACTGCCATTTTGGGTGGTATTATCGAGTGTTTCACCCTTTCTGCCTACTCCCACGAAGCGTTTTGAGGATGCACCATAACCTGGCTGTACTTCATTGTCGACCCACACCGAGCTTTCGTCCCAATCATAGACCTCGCCCGTGTAACCCCAGTCGTGGATATAGGGTACTGTTTCGCCAAAGATATTGCAATTATTCTTCACCCTCTGCACCTGCAAGGTGTCACCCACAGAGAATCCGCACGAGAGCACTTCGCTTGGGAAGCTCTCCCCACCGCTATTAATAGCAGTAACCCTATAGCTACGCATCACCCCATCTCTTTCGATAGGGAGTGCTATGGAGTTTTCTCTGACTATTCTACCGCTATCAAAGGCACCATCTGCACCCTTTCGAGTGTACACCTTAAAGGCTTTTGGGCGAGCCGTGGGTTCAAGTTCATCGAGGTTCGTAAGCCACGAAAGTAGCACTGTGGAATCATTCTTGAGCATCATATCGGGACTGTGGGGTGGCAGGGGTTGCACCACATAGGGGATATTATAGCGATAGGCAAGGAACTTTAGCATCCCTTTATAGGTAGCACGTGCCACACTAAAGCGGAACTGCGGAAGGCAGAAGTAGTCCATATCGGCTTTGTTTTGGTGCGACATTATCTCTAGTATCATCGAGGGCACAGAGGGGCGTGAGACTTCGGCATACTGCATATCGTAGGTCGAACGGCGTGTCCACTCCGTGCAGTGCAGCGCACGAATATCATCAATTATTTGGGTCTGTACTATTTCGGCAAGCTCTCTTGACACGAACTTTGGCGAGCCATCACGCAGAGTCCCTTCCCCCAGTTCAGTATAGTGTATGGAGAGCGTGCCGAAGATGCTATCCACCACCCCTGCATTAGTATGGGGAGTGAAAGAGAGGTCGAGCGGCACATTCTTACTATCCAGCACCCAATTTACCCAATCACCACGACCCTTATAGTCATCCACATAGTCATAGTCTTCGTCGCTATCTTTGCCAAATTTCTCTATTTCCCCTGTGCGGTAAATCTCCTTAGGCACGCCACAGAACTGCATATAGTAGCGAGCTGCCTCTACCCACTGTGCCACGCCACTAATCGTTCCACCCCTTTGAACTCTACCCATACCTCCACCAAAGCGCACCGCATCAATAGAGAGTGTCCCCTCATTATTATAGAACCTAACGCTACCTTCGCCCTCAAACTCCCACTCTCCGATATAGAGCCACGTTGAGCCCATCATCTGTTGGTTAAGCTTTAGTGCAGAAATGCCGCCACGATGTTTGACCTCAACGGTTACATCATTGGGGCTATCGAGCAGGGTTTTGTAACTTATGGTCACTCCGTAGCGACCTCTTTGAGGAATGGCGGCTACGAACTCAGCACTGCTACTGCCACTACTTGTCATATAGGTACCCTCTTCGAATGGATTTTCGTTACGCAGTGTATCAATATCTTTAAAGCCACCTTTACGGCTCTTCCACTCTCCGCTATGGAGCACCAGTCGTGAGCCACGAGGGGTGTGGTCATTATCTACTATAACTTCCTGTGGCTGCACGCTACGTTCACGTGGCATCACTAGCACTGCACCGCTATTTTCGAGCATTGGGGCAAGATAGCTATAGACAAAATCGAAGCTATTGAGGTCTTCAATGGTACGAAAGAGTGCAGGGCGTTGGAACTTCCACTGTGGTTCGTCATCCCTTGATTCATAGAGATAGCCGTGCGAGGCCCATAGGGCAATATGCCGAGAGCTTAGCCCGTGGTAGTAGCTGTTCATTGTAGAGTCGCTCAGCAGTGGTACGCCAGAGTATGGGGTGGCATAGCGACGAGAGTCTTTGGCTATATTTTTTCTGTAAAAATTGGGTATGAAGCGTTCCAGCGGAATGTTGTTATAGTACAACCCTACTCTACACTCCAAGAAATCGGTATCAAGTTCTTTGGTAAGGGTCTCTTTAATGGCATCTTCCCACTCTACGATAAGTTCTTCACGTAGTGCAATGAAGGTTATTTGGCGAGTAAGGTGTAGTATTATGCGTTCTTTGTCAATATCTAGCTCTACTTTTTCGAGTTTTACTTTGCCTACGGTTTGGTCTTTATAGGGTGTAAAGAGTTCGGGGTAAGTGCCAAGAGTTTTGGAGATTTGTTTTTCTAGGGCAGTGATTTCGCTCAGTGTCATATCGTTATTGAGCGCATTTTGAGCTGTTGCACTATTTATGTTTAGTATTATTAGTGGTAGCAGGGCTACTCTTAGAAGGCGTTTATATAAAGTCATAGCAACAAAGGTATTAAAATTTAGTGATTTACGCAAGGAGGTTGGGACTAAAAAGTGTCAGAGGTTTTTTTATAATACAAGCTATAACAGACTTTAGTCATAAAAGAGTCACTGGAAGCACCCCCAAAAAATCACCAAAAAAAAAACGTAAAACCGCAAAATTTGTAAATTCACTATTATTTTACTATTTTTGTGTGCTAAAATAGATCCAAAAAGCAACAGTGAGTAAATATATTAACCAAACCATCTCCCCGAACGAACTTCGGAAACTTAAACCCATTGAACTGGGCGAATACTGCCGTGAGTTACGGGAGTTTATTATAGAAAGCGTGGCAGAAAACCCTGGGCACCTTGGCTCGTCACTCGGAGCTGTGGAGATTGCAGTGGCTCTGCACTATGTCTTTGATACTCCACACGATAGGGTCGTCTGGGACGTTGGGCATCAAGCCTATGCGCATAAGATTATTACGGGGCGCAAAGAACTATTCAACACTAATAGAAAAGAGGGGGGTATCAGCGGTTTCCCAAAACGAGGGGAGAGTGAATACGACTGCTTTGGTGGAGGGCACGCATCGGTGTCAATCTCAGCGGCACTGGGTATGGCTCGTGCAGTGGAGCAAAAAGGTGAGCAGCGTCAGGTGGTGGCAGTTATTGGCGATGGTGCACTCACTGGTGGGCTGGCTTACGAAGGGCTGAATAATGCCGCAGGTAGCAATATGCTGGTTATTCTCAACGACAATAATATCTCCATTGATGTGCGTGTAGGCTCTATGAGCGAGTACCTCACTAAATTAACAACCTCTAAGGGCTACAACAGACTCAAAAGTAAAGTGTGGAATGCGCTGGGTTTCTGGCCTGCATTTCGTAGAGTGTTACAGAAGATTGGTGGGGGTGCAAAGTCATTCTTTCTGCACCGTAGCAATATCTTCGAGGCACTTGGCTTTAGGTACTTTGGGCCTGTGGATGGCAACGATATAGAGACCCTTGTTAAGCGATTCGGTGACCTTAAGGAAATTAAGGGAGCAAAGCTTCTACACGTTGTCACCACTAAGGGCAAGGGCTATCAGGCTGCCGAAGAGAGCCAGACGGAGTGGCACGCCCCTGGGAAATTTGACCCAAAGACTGCTCAAAAAGAACCTCGTAGCGAATTACTAAAATATCAGGATGTCTTTGGGCACACTTTGCTAGAGCTTGCCCACAGGGATAGCAGGGTTGTGGGTATAACCCCTGCAATGATGACAGGTTCGTCGCTTACCATTATGCACTCTAAGATGCCACAAAGGGTCTTTGATGTGGGGATTGCCGAGGGTCACGCTGTAACTTTTTCGGGAGGGTTGGCTACCGAAGGGCTTTTGCCATTTTGTGTTATTTACTCTACCTTTGCGCAGCGTTCGATTGATAATATTTTCCACGATGTGGTACTCCAAGGGGTGGAAGTCGTGCTGTGTCTTGATAGAGCAGGGCTGGTGGGCGAAGATGGTGTCACGCACCACGGGATCTACGATATTGCAATGCTCCGCAGCCTGCCTAATATAATAATCTCTGCACCCTCGTCACCAGAGGGGTTGCGTGAGTTGATGCAGACCGCTTCGAAGGGAGGTTATGGCAGTTGTTTTGTGATACGCTACCCACGTGGCGGAAAATTTCCTATGGAATCCATTCAAGGTGAGTTGCATAGCATAGAGATTGGCAAGAGTCGAGTGATGAGCGAGCCGCAGGGTGCACAGGTTGCACTGCTCTCGCTTGGTACGACTTATGAGATTACAGCTGAGGCTGCCCGTGAGATTGGTGCAGCGCATATTGATATGATTTTTGTTAAACCGCTAGATACTAAGCTGTTGGATAGACTCTCAAGGGCGTATCAGCGAGTGGTGGTTGTCGAAGATGGGGCTATAAACGGGGGGGCAGGATCTGCCGTTCGGGACTATTATAGCCAGCAAGGTGTGGTGGTAGATGTGCGCAGTGTTGGGGTCGGTGACTGTCTGGTGCAACACGCAAAAGTGAGTCAACTCCAAGAAGAAGTGGGGCTAACTGTACAAAAAATTATTGAAGTTGCGACTTTAAAGTAATAGATTTTAATAAAAAAGCGTTACTTTTGTGTGTTTTAAAGATTATAAGTGATAATGTCCTTAAGAAAAAATATAGATGCGATAGCTCTATTACTGCTCGTAGTAGTGGTGAGTGGGTGTGGCAATTTTAGCCTCTACTCCACTGACACAAGCCCCGTTGTGGCACGTGTCGGTGAGGTGGAGCTGCGTGAAACTGCGCTCAATGGCATCTACTCCGAGGTGATGACCACCGAGGATAGCCTTAAGGCTCGCACTAGCTTTATAAATAGCTGGGCACTAGAGGAAGTGAAGTGTCAAGAAGCACTCGAAACACTCGCCGAAAATCCTAAAACACTCGCCGAAATCGAAAAAATGGTGCAAACATACAGAGCAAACCTACTGATTCATACCCTAGAGAAAAACTACCTGCTCCGTGAACTCGATACGCTGGTATCTCGATCTGAAATCGAGGCATACTACAAAGAAAATCCTAATAGCTTTATGCTCGCAGAACCACTAGTAAAGGCTATTGTGGTGCGTATGCCTAAGGGATTGCGCCAAAATGAGAAGCTAGAAAAGATGTTTACCCAAGGTGATGCAAGCGATATGGAGGAGTTTTTGAATATCTGTAAGAAGAATGACTACAAGGTGGATGACTATCGTGGCGATTGGGTGGAGTTTAGTACGCTGCTCCGAAACTTCCCGCTCACTAGGCGTCAAAACTATGACGACTTCCTAAAGAAAAATCGAAACTACGATGTCACAGATAAAGAGTATAAATACTTGCTCAAAGTTGAGAGCTACCTTAGCTCTCAGCAAATCTCTCCGCTAGAGAGGGAGGTGCACACAATTAAGAATATACTCAGAAATAGACGACGTGCGGCAACTCTTAAGAGTCTGGACGATTCATTACTGCGTACAACAATTATCGAGATATTATAACTGTAGGGGACATCTAAAACTGACTCCTTAAAAAAAATAAATTAACTAATGGACAACAAAATCAGGTTTTATACGTCTTTGGGAGATATTTTGGTTACTTTTTCACCTTTTTATGGTCATATAGCTCGCTATACTCCCATAAAAGCGGCAAAAAATTAATTCAAAATCTCATCCCAAATCCATATAAATCAGTTTTAGAAGTCCCCTATACAACAATATTATACCTTATGAAAACAAAGAAATATTTAGTGCTCTTAGCCATTGGATTTATGCCACTGTTTGGTTTTGCCCAAGAAGTGAGTATGGTTGTGGATTCAGTAGCAGTGGACACGGTAGCAGTAACCAAGGCGCAAGATACTATTATGAGAATGGAGATTGCCGACAGGGTGATTGCAATGGTGGGTAACAATGTCATTATGTACTCTGACCTGGAGAATGCTGCTAGGAATGTGGCTGATCAACGTCGTCAACAAGGCTCGCTTAGCGACCAAACCGAAAAGGAGGAGGCTCTAGAGTCACTACTCGTTCAAAAGCTTATGGCAACTTGTGCTAACCTCGACTCACTGGATAAAGACTTGCCTGCTATTGATAATATGGTGGAGCTTCGTGTGGCAGAGATGGCTGCTAGCGTTGGTGGAGTGCTCGAACTGGAGCGCAAGATGGGCAAACCTATCTTCCAAATTAAATCGGATGTTACCCTCGAAGCAAGACAAATGCAACTTTCCTCGACTATGCAGCAGTATATCGAGAGTGGTGTGACCATTAATATTGGTGAGGTTAGGGAGTATCTCGACACCTTGGATGCCCAGTACCTAGAGATGGTTCCTGAACAGTACTCATTCTCGCAAATCGTAAAAATCCCACCGCAAACCGAAGAGCGTAAATACGCCATTCGTGAACAACTCTTGGAGTATAGACGTAGAATCCTAGATGGGGAGGTTACACTTGGTGCACTAGCTCAACTCTATTCGGCTGACCTACAGTCAGCACGTAAGCGTGGCGAAATGGGTCCAATGGCAACAGGGCTACTCGTACAACCCTTTATCGACGCTGTGCAGGAGATGAAACCAGGTGAGGTTAGCGAAATTGTTGAAACTGAGTATGGCTACCACATCATTGAGCTTATCTCGCTTACAGGTACTGCCCCTAACCAAATGGTGCACCTACGCCATATCCTACTAAAACCTGAGTTTACGGTCGAGGAATCTCGCAACGTTGTGGCGCAACTCGATAGCCTTACAACTGAAATTAATGCAGGGAATATCACCTTTGCCGAAGCAGCACTTAAGTACTCTGACGATAAGGATACCAAAGAAAATGGCGGTAAAGCCTTTAATACCTATGGATACTACTCCTCTGGGAATGTTAAACTAGCCTCGTCACGCTATAGAGCCTCGGAGCTACAGTACCAACCTTACGACTATCGTGAACTAGCTGAACTCAAAGTTGGAGAAATTAGCGAACCTTACGAAACAATGGATGGCAAGGGAAATATCGTGCACAAGATTATACGCCTTGATGCCATAACCGATGCACACGTTGCCAATATTGATGAAGACTATGAACTGATTGCCAACGATGCTAAACTTGCCAAAACACTACAAGTCTTCGAAGATTGGGTTGATAATAATATTAGTAGAGTCTATGTTCATATTGACTCTACGCTCTGGGACTATAACCTTCAAAAGGAAGGGTGGATACTGGCTGCTCGCAGAACTGCACAAGAGGAAAACCTCCCAGTAAAGATGCCAACTAGAGACGATATTGAGGATGCAATCACCAAACGTCAAGAGAGAATCGCTAGAGAGGTTGCAGAGGCTAAGCTAGCTGCCGAGCTTGCTGCCATTGAGGCTGCAAAGGCAACGCCAGTGGAAGACAAAAAAGGTAAAAAGAAGAAGAAATAGAGATTTATGAGTAACTTAAGGGGGAAGAAAATAGGACGTGTGCTCTTCATAGCAATAGCTATGGTGTGCTATGTGGTAGCTAGCGTTGCGGGCGAAGTGAGCTTTAGTGTAAGCACGGCGGAGAAAGAGATTCAAACCCCTAACCCTCCCACTAATAATAATAAAGCCGAAGAAGATACCTCAGGGCAGGAAACAGCCTTGGTCGATTATGATGCCGACGTGATGGTAAATCGTGGGGATGAGGTGATAAGGCTTATCGGCAATGTCCACTTCCACCACAAGGGTACTATTATTCAGTGTGACTCGGCGTTGCAGTATCCTGATGATAGGATGGAGTTCTTTAGTAGAGTGATTATCGAAAAGGACTCGGCGTTAATTTATGGGGATAGGGTCTACTATGATGGCAACACTAGCTTGGCGGATGTCTTTGCCCCTATCGTTAAGATGACACGTGGCGAAGCAATCCTCTATAGCTACAATCTACAGTTCAATACCGAAACCTCTATTGGGTATTTCCACAACGGTGGGGTATTGTCCCAAAAAGAGAACCTTATTGAGGCTAAGAAGGGTTATTTCGATGCTGACCATAACTACGTGAAATTCGAAGATGAGGTTGCTGCACGCAATAATACCTATACCATCAAGACGGATAGTATGGGCTTTAATATTGATGCCGAACAGCTCGACTTTCTGACTCGTACGTATATCTGGGATAATGACCGAGATTTCTTGCAGGCCGAGAGCGGACACTACTTCTCCGCTACTAAGAGCTACCTTTTCTATGAGAATGCCTATATCCTAACCCCTGATAATGAACTATGGGCAGATACGCTGCGCTACCTCACAGAAGACAAACAGGCCTATCTCTTTACTAATGTTCAGATACTGGACTCAACCAACACTACTGTAGCCTTTGGGGACTGGGCGTTCTATGACGATAGTCTGGAGCGTGCTATTCTCTCTAAGAAGCCATCGGTTAGGGCGTGGGACACCAAAGAGGATGAGCAGCCTACTGATGGAAGGAGAATTAAGTACGATACTACCTATATGCGTGCCGATACTATTATTATGGTGACGCTACTGCCTGAAAAGGAAGACACCCTAAGTGGTGTGGATAGTAGTGCTATGTTTGCTCACGACTCAATGATGATGGGCGCAATGGGCGAGATGGGGGGAAAACCTAAGTTCGATGATACGTTTGTTACGGCTGATGCAGTAGAGAGCGTGCATAATTCCGCTATGCCGACGCTGCTTGATACCTTGGTTCAAAGTGATACGCTGATATATGACTCACTTATGATAGGGGGAGTAGTGGATTCACTCGTAGTTGCAGATAGCGTAGTGGTTGCAGATAGCGTAGTGGTTGACATTCCTATTGCTCAGCAGCAGGCTGCTATTATACCTATTACGGTTCAGGAAGAAGCTAACATTGATCCTATTGCTCAGGAAGAAGCTAACATTGAGCCTATTGCTCAGGAAGAAGCTAACATTGAGCCTA
>JAWXTM010000063.1:0-10441 GCA_044433505.1 Rikenellaceae bacterium | reverse complement strand
GGATTCACTCGTAGTTGCAGATAGCGTAGTGGTTGCAGATAGCGTAGTGGTTGACATTCCTATTGCTCAGCAGCAGGCTGCTATTATACCTATTACGGTTCAGGAAGAAGCTAACATTGAGCCTATTGCTCAGGAAGAAGCTAACATTGAGCCTATTGCTCAGGAAGAAGCTAACATTGATCCTATTGCTCAGGAAGAAGCTAACATTGAGCCTATTGCTCAGGAAGAAGCTAACATTGAGCCTATTGCTCAGGAAGAAGCTAACATTGAGCCTATTGCTCAGGAAGAAGCTAACATTGAGCCTATTGTTGATACTCTGATAATGACAGTTCAAGATACCATAGTGAGCGACTCCCTACCAATGCAAAATATGATAACTGACACCGTGGGGCTTGATTCATTAGTCTATGATTCAAAAGTCTATGATTCGCTGCCTAGTGACTCCACAGGCAGAATGCGCCTTCCTGAAATGGACTCCCTACTAATGGACTCTCTTAGTATGGATTCGCTAGTGATGGACTCACTAGCTGGTGACACCATAGCCGAAGAACCTGCTGTGCCACGCCTAATTAAAGCATACCACAATATGCGTATGTGGAGTGCCGAATTCCAAGCTAAATGCGACTCGCTGGTGAGCTACTCCGTGGACTCTACTATGGTTATGTTTGGGCTGCCTGTAATGTGGAACGACAATAACCAAATTACATCCGAAAGGGTCGAACTCTACACTAAAGAAGGTGATCTCGACTGGGCATTCCTCTCTGGCGACCCCTTTATCACTCAACAACTCTTCCGTGACGATACCCTGCTGATTAATCAAGCAACTGGCGATGAAATGGAAGTCTACTTCACCGATAATGAACTCGACTATACTGTCCTAATTGGTAATGTGCAGAATATCTACTATATGGCAGAAGATAATAAAGTCAATGCCTTTGTTGCCATTGAATCGGAAGAACTTACTATGGAATTTGTGGAGCGTGAACCTGTCAAAATGACCTGGAGTGGCAAGGGTAAAGGCCCTATCTATCCAATGGATCAAATCCCTAAGGATCAAGCTCGCTACCTCACAGGATTCACCGACCAAGACTCTATTAGACCGAAGTCCGCTGTGGAAATCTGCCCAAGAATCGAAAGACCATCACAAAAAGAAGAAGCCCTGCGTATCGTGAAACCTAACTTTAAGATTGATATGCTTATGACTCAACGCAAAAAGAAGTTTATTGAAAAGGGCGAGTGGAGAGATCGAAGCGAATGGCCTGATGTTACGGTTGAGTACTTCGAAAAGAATAATGAACAACTGCTCTTCTAAAAAGATAAGGTGTACTGTTGTTGGGCGTGGTGCTGTTGGTGCTGTTTACTGCGCTGCACTCTCAAAGTGCGGAGGTGTGGAGCTGAGCGTTGCTGCCCCACTAGATAAGGTGCAAAAATACGCAAGCCAGTGCTTTACATTCAACGGTGAGCCTATCGGTGAGCTGCGCTATACCTGCCCAACGAAAGGCGATACCCCCAGTGATTTTATACTCCTGACCACTAAGTGGAGCGGCTATCGGGATGCGCTTGAGATGATACGCCCTTTGGTGGGCGAAAACACCATTATCCTGCCCCTGCTCAATGGATTATTGCCTTATGAGCTGGCGGTAGAGTGCTATGGTGCAGAGAGGGTGCGGCGTGGGTACTACGTTGGTTGTACTGCCACTCGGTCGGGCAGCGATGTCACTATGGGGGGCTTCTATGAGACTGTTATTGAAGGGTGTTCGATGGTAGTAGGGTTGTTCGATATGGCAGGGGTGAGTTATCGTGTTGCCGAGGATATGGAGCGTTCTCGATGGTTAAAGTTTATTATTAATTTGGGGTATAACCATACCACCGCACTTAATGGTGGGGTGAGTTATGGTGAATTAAAGAGGTCTGGGGAGTTGTTGGAGTTGTGTCGGGGGTTGATGAGTGAGGGAGCGGCAGTTGCGCAGCTTTCGGGGGTTAGTAATGCGGAGGGGTTAGTGGAGGAGGCAATGAGTCTGTTGCCTAAGCTTTTGGATAGTGATTATGGTTCAATGGCACAGGATATTCGTTCAGGCAGAGTCACTGAGCGAGAGATTTTAGGTGATGATTTACTACGACGTGCACAGCGGTTAGCAGTCGAGCTACCGCTATTCACAAAGGTGCTATCGAAGGATTAACACATTAGAGAGTACTGCCCTTACCTGTCATAATCTCTAGCATCAGAGCGTCGGTGTACTGCATCCCCTTACACCCAATAGTGGCAAGGTTTTGTAGCGTTCTTTCTATATCATCATCAATAATACCATCGGTTTGCGAGGTGCTGATACCTTCGAGAGCCAAGAGTGCCGATTGCAATGCTGCACTCACACCCGATGCCACTTTGAGTGCGCACCCTACCTTTGCTCCATCACATACCATCCCCGTGATATTACCCACCATATTCTTTATAGCATAGCCAACCTCAAGGAGTCCGCCACCTTTGAGCAGCACTATCCCACACGACGAACCAGTCGATGCCACAACACATCCACAGAGTGCAGAGAGCCTTCCGAGCTTTTGCTTGATATGTATAGCGACAAGGTGACTAAGAGTCAGCGCACGTAGCAGTTCCTCGTTGGTGGAGTTATACTTCTCGGCAGCAGCCACAACGGGTAGCGTTGCGGTGATACCTTGGTTCCCGCTCCCCGAATTGCTCATAACAGTCATTGTAGAGCCAGCCATACGTGCATCCGACGCAGCAGCAGTCAGTGCCATAGAGTAGCTCAACACCCCATTACCAAAGACCTCACCCCCCATCTTGCTATATATCTTGCGCCCTACTTGCAGCCCATAGTCACTGCTAAGTCCCTCCATTGCTATTGCACGATTGAGCTTTACGGCATCTGCCATAAAGTCAATTTTACTTAGCTCCACGGTTGTTGCAAAGTCATAGATCTCGCTTACACTAGGATTTATATGAGAAGTGGTGGTGGGCGGCTCAGCCTCAAGGGCGCACTCTTTCTTATTAAAGAGCACTGTGGAGTCTAGGCTAACGAGTGTGATATTATCGTGAATATCCTCTATTACAACCTGTGCAGAGTGCCCACCACCACTGCATATAGCCTTGATAAAGAGCATCTTTTCGCACTCTGCTAATTTTATATTTACACTATTTTGAGCGATTACATCTTTAGCCCTTTCGACGCTCCCCTCGCACACATCACGAAGCACCTCTAGCCCATACTCACTCTTTCCGCAGACCTGTGCCACTGCCACAGCCGCCTGCAACCCAACCATCTGAGTACCAGGGATACCTACCCCCATTGCATTTTTTAGGATATTGCGGCTAACTTCGACGGTGATATTTTGCGGTTCAATGCCCACGGAGCGCAGAGCCTCGCAGCAGCGTGCCACACAGAGCGACACCGCCATTGGCTCAGTACAACCGAGTGCTGGCTTAACCTCGCTCTTTAGCAGAGCTATAAATTCTTGATCTTTATACATTACTTATTAAGAATTACTCTCTCAACGTTATTTTCCCCAAAGCTATAGTAAATATAGTCAACGGAAGGCATCTTTTTGGTTATCAGCAAATTAGCCTTACGCCCTTTGCGAATAGCACCATAATCTTGGCTTAGACCCATTGCAGCAGCGGAGTTTAGCGTCGAGGCTGTAAGTGCCTCAAGGGGAAGTATCTTGCTGCCAATACACCCAAGCGAGCCTACTAGCTGCATATTGCCACTCGGCGCACTCCCTGGGTTAAAGTCCGAAGCCAGCGCAACGGCAAGTCCGCTATCAATCATACTTCGCAGCGGAGTGTAGGGAATACCCAGAAACAATGAAGCCTGAGGGAGTCCCGTTGGCATTGTCAGTGGATTATTCTGTAATGCTGCCATAGCCTTATCGTCCATCTCTTCGAGGTGGTCAACTGATAGACATCCCATCTGGCAACCTAGCTCCACACCACCACTCGGGGCAAGCTCATTGGCGTGGATTTTTCCTCGAATACCATACCGTGCAGCAGCCTTTAGCATATCCCTAGTCTCCTCGACCGTAAAAAAGCCCTCGTCGCAGAATGAGTCGATATAGTCCACCAACCCTTCGCTAGCCGCAGCAGGAAGAATATCTTTGACAATATGCTCTACATAGTCACCCTGACGACCCTTGTACTCAACTGGTACGGCGTGAGCAGCCAGTAGCGTTGACTTTATATTCAAATCACTAGCCTCTTTCAATCTAGCAATCACCCTTAACATCTTTAGCTCACTATCTAGGGAGAGTCCATAGCCGCTTTTGATTTCTACGGCTCCAGTGCCCGTTGCTCGGATTGCCTCAACCCTTTGTAGTGCACTTTCAAAAAGCTCATCTTCGGATGCCTCTCTTACCCTAATAGCACTATTTAAAATGCCACCGCCACGCCTTGCAATATCCTCATAACTAAGCCCCTCGATACGATCTCTCCACTCCTGTTCCCGTGGATGGGAGTAAACCAAGTGGGTATGCGAGTCCGCAAAGGCAGGCATAACGTAACGCCCCGAGGCATCGTAGTCGGAGCCTCCAAGAGAAAACTCCGACATCTTGCCAAAATCCTTAACTGTGCCATTTTCAATGACCAAGTAGGCATCTTCGAGCATAGGGATTTGCGCCATTTCAGCACCTGCTGCACGCTCCTTACCCTCTGCCCAGAGTCCATAAAGCCCCTTTATATTAGTAATTATCATAACTCGTCCCTTAGGAATTCGATACTTTTAGCGATATTTGGGTACATTAGCGTATCGTCGCTAACAAATGCCACTCTCTTGCGGTACTTCTCAAAGATTGCCTCAATAGCCGCAGAACTCTTCATAGGACGACGGAACTCTAGTGCCTGACACGCATTGAAAATCTCAATAGCCAGCACCCTTTCGGTATTGAGCACCACACGACGTAGCTTAGTTGCCGCATTAGCACCCATAGAGACGTGATCCTCCTGACCCTGTGAACTCTCTATGCTATCCACCGAAGCTGGCATACACAAGCCCTTACTTTGGCTAACAATCGAGGCAGCAGTATATTGCGGAATCATAAAGCCACTATTCACCCCTGGTTTAGCAACCAAGAATTGAGGCAGCCCACGCTTACCACCAATCAGTTGGTATGTTCTCTGACCTGAGATTGAACCCCATTCAGCCACTGCAATAGCCAAGAAGTCCATAACTAGTGCCAATGGTTGACCGTGGAAGTTACCAGCCGAAATTACCATATCCTTATCTGCAAAGACATTAGGGTTATCAGTGGTAGAGTTAATTTCAGTCTCTACGACACTTGCCACATAGTCCAGCGTATCTTTGCTAGCACCGTGCACCTGCGGAACACATCTAAATGAGTATGGATCTTGAACGTGCACCTTCTTTTGAGCAATAATTTCGCTACCAGAGAGCAGCTCACGAATAGCACGAGCCGTTTCAATCTGCCCACGGTGCGCCCTGATTTGGTGCACATCGTCGGTAAATGGTTCGATTCTACCGTCATAGCCATCAATAGAGATAGCAGCCACTGTGTCAGCGATTCTCGAAAGTTTACGGCTCTTAATAACGCTCCATACGGCGTGTGCACTCATAAACTGAGTACCATTAAGCAGTGCTAGACCCTCCTTTGATTTTAGGGTAATAGCCTCCCAGCCGAATTTTTTATTAACAATTTCCGAGGCAACTCTTTCACCCTCAAAAACTACCTCGCCAAGCCCAAGCATCGGAAGCGAGAGGTGAGCGAGTGGAGCAAGGTCGCCACTAGCACCTAGTGAGCCTTGTTCATAAACCACGGGGTATACCCCAGCATTATACATATCCACAAGTCTTTGAACCGTTATGAGCTGTACCCCAGAGTAACCATAGCTAAGCGACTGAATCTTTAGAAGCAAGATTAGCCTAACGATTTGATCATCAACCTTATCGCCAGTACCGCACGAGTGCGACACCACAAGGTTGTATTGCAGTTGCGATAGTTGGGTGTTATCAATCGAGATATTGCAAAGCGAGCCGAAGCCAGTAGTCACGCCATAGATCGGCACGGGGCTAGTTTCCGCCTTAGTATCGAGGTATTTTCTGCACTTTTCAACACGAGCGATTGCATCGTGGGAGAGTTCCAGCGTGTAGTTGTTATCAACAATTTCTTGCACCTTTTCGATAGTGAGGTGCTCAGCACTAATTTTATGTATCATTTTCGTTATTTTATTATACTATTTAAAAGATCGTCTGAGGCGATTTGGGCAATGGTTACTTCTAGCCCACGTGTACGAGCCATCTCACGCTCAATGGCGTTGATTGCACCACCATTACGTGCCCAAGCACGACGTGCTATACCATTATTCACATCCCAAAGCAACATCTTTTCAATGTTTTCTGAGCTTTGCTCACTGCCATCTATCACCATACCAAAGCCGCCATTTACGACCTCACCCCAGCCTACGCCACCACCATTGTGTAGCGAAACCCAAGTTGCACCCCTAAAGGCATCTCCAACAAAGTTCTGTACTGCCATATCGGCCGTAAAGCGTGAACCATCATAAATATTCGAGGTCTCACGATATGGCGAGTCAGTACCACTAACATCGTGGTGGTCACGACCTAGAACTATCGGCGCAGAGATCTCTCCACTCTTAATTGCACAGTTAAATGCTTCGGCAATACGTGTACGACCCATACAATCAGCATAGAGAATACGTGCCTGAGAGCCTACCACCAAGTGGTTCTGCTGAGCAGAGTCAATCCAAGTGATATTGTCGTTCAACTGACCCTTAATATCCTCGGTTGCAGTGGCATAGAGTTCACGAAGAACATCCCCTGCAATCTTATCGGTTTTAGCCAGATCCTCTGGATTGCCCGATGTACATACCCAACGGAATGGGCCAAAACCATAATCAAAGAACTGAGGTCCCATAATATCCTGAACATAAGAAGGGTATTTGAATGAGTCGCAACCAGCTCTGCTACACTCCAATAGGAAGGCATTACCATAGTCAAAGAAGTACATACCGCTTTGGGTTAATTTTTCTACTGCGCTAAAGTGGCGCACCAATGTTTTAGCGATTTCTTCTTTGAATTTTTCTGGTTCAGTGCGCATCATCTCGTTACTCTCTTCATACGATAGTCCCACTGGGTAGTAACCCCCTGCATAAGGGTTATGGAGCGAGGTTTGGTCCGAACCAATCTCCACTGCCACCCCACGAGCAGCAAGTTCTTCCCAAAGGTCAACGATATTTCCTACATAGGCTAGTGACACTGCCTCGCCATCTTCTTTAGCCTTAAGGGCACGAGCGATAACGCCCGCTAGGTCACTGTAGAGTTCATCGACCCAACCTTGCGAGTGGCGTACTTCGGCAGCCTTAGGGTTAATTTCAGCAACGATACTCACCACCCCTGCAATCTTAGCAGCCTTTGGCTGTGCGCCACTCATACCACCAAGTCCACTCGACACGAAGAGTTGCCCCTTGGCATCACCACGTTTACGTGATGCAGCAAGCAGCGTAATGGTAGTACCGTGAACAATACCCTGAGGTCCAATATACATATATGACCCCGCTGTCATCTGACCATACTGCGAAACCCCCATAGCATTCATTCTCTCCCAGTCGTCTGGTTTAGAGTAGTTTGGAATCACCATACCGTTAGTCACTACAACTCTCGGAGCGTTCCTATGCGACGGGAATAGCCCTAGTGGGTGACCAGAGTACATAATAAGCGTTTGCTCGTCGGTCATAGTCGCTAGGTACTTCATCGCCAAGCGATACTGCGCCCAGTTTTGGAAGACCGCACCATTACCACCATAGGTAATTAGTTCGTCGGGGTGTTGGGCAACTGCATCACTCAGGTTATTTTGAATCATAAGCATAATGGCAGCAGCTTGGTGACTTACGGCAGGATACTCGGCGATAGGACGAGCTATAATTTCGTGAGTTGGGCGGTAGCGGTACATATAGATGCGACCGTACTGCCTTAGTTCCTCGGCAAATTCAGGAGCCAGTGCGCTGTGCAACTCTTGAGGAAAGTAGCGTAGTGCATTCTTTAGCGCAAGGCGTTTTTCCTCGGCATTTAGTATATCTTTACGGCGTGGAGCGTGATTTTTATTTGGGTCAAGCTCTCTTAGCTCAGGGATTCTCTGTGGAATTCCCTCTAGTATTTCTTCTTGAAAAGTCATTACTGTATCTTATTATTTACAATTTCTAGTATTTCTGCTTCACGAGCGTTTGCAACTTTTGCGATCTGCTCAGCTTCGGCGATAAGTTTTGCCGCAAGCTCTTTATCTGATAGCCCACTAGCATTAATCTTAACGTTAAGCATTGCCCCAATAACTGCGGCACGTGCCGATAGTGCACCCACACCAGCATCAGTCACTGAGTTAGGGTTACCATCCTTTGCCATTGCTTCGACTAGGTCAAAGACCTTAACCGATGCACGCATAGTACGAAGCGGCACTTCCGTTGCATAGAGCGTAGCTGCTTGGAGTGCTGCACTGCGTGCCGCCTTCTCCTCATCACTCTTCTTAGGCATCGAGAAGCAATCCATAATCTTGTTGAATGCAGCGGTATCTTCATCCACCAAACCAAGTAGTTCAGTAAGTAGTTCCTGACCCTCGACAGCATAGTTCGAATAGTACTCCCACTTATCATCCCAGCCACGTTTATGGCTCGAAAGGTTAGCTACCATAGCACCTAGTGCAGCACCCAGAGCACCCATATAAGCCGAGATAGATCCACCCCCTGGGGCAGGACTCTCCGAGGCAGTCTCTAGCGCAAAGCCACGACAGGTCATATCAATGAGTCTATTACACTTTGGAGCAATCAGATACTCTATAACCTTCTTTTGTGGGTCAAACTCCGAGATTTCGCTAAGGTTCATACTCCTTACAGCGATTCTCACTAGTTCATCTTCGCCAACACCCACGCTACGTTGTTGTTTAGAGAGGAAGTGCTTACCAGCATCCACTAGCACACTCTTTGGAACAAGCCCAACAATCTCAACCCCCGTAACCCTTATGCCACGAGCCTCAGCCTTGCGACATACCTCATCAAAGGCAATATGCAGCGGAGTAGTCGAAATATCGGTAATATTCATAGAAACCTGTGCAATGCCATACTCCTCGATAAACCAACCGATTGCCTTACAGCCCTTTAGCGTTCCTGGGATTTGTACGCCATCGACTGTGCGCCCCTTTTCTCTCACGTCAAAGGCAATAGCATTTGCACGCCTAGTAGAGGTAGTATTGAGATTAAAGTTCACTGCCACCAAGAAGTCACGTGCACCCACTACCGATGCGCCCGATTTTGCAGCACGCTCAGTGTACTGAGCCTTACCGAAGTCAGGTGCCCAATTAGGGTCACTGAGTTTAGCTTCTAGACCCTCATACTCACCGCTACGAACAACCGCAAGGTTCTGACGCTCTGGACACTTTGCCGCAGCTTCGTAGTTATAGGTAGGGATTTCTAGTTCTTCGGCGATTCTTTTTGCAAGTGAGCGAGCATACTCTGCACACTCCTCTAGCGACACTTCGCTAACAGGCACAAGCGGACAAACGTCCATAGCTCCAATTCTAGGGTGTGCACCGTGGTGCCCCCTCATATCAATAAATTCAGCACCCACGCTAGCAGCTCTAAAGGCCGCTTCGCATACTGCTTCAGGCTCACCAACAAAGGTAAAAACGGTACGATTAGTAGCCACTCCTGGGTCAACATCCAATAGGCTAACACCCTCTACGCTGCGCACTGCTGCTGCAATAGAATCTAAAATTTTCTGGTCACGCCCCTCTGAGAAGTTAGGCACGCATTCTATTAATCTCATTTTTTTATAATTTTTTTTAGAGTTTATGAATATAAAGATATAAACTTTTGGTTGAATTACAAAAAAAATACATCTTTGGGTTGGAATAATCTCAAAACAGGAGGTGCCTTTGGGGGGGGTGGCTGGGCACACCAGCTGACCAAAGTTTGTTATAGCTTGTAGTATTACGAACTAAAGCAATACAATAGTGCTCTAGCTTTGGGGGTTTGGAAAAAAAATCTTCGATTTTTTTGTTTGGTCTTCGCCCAAACCCCCAAAGATTTTTATTGGAGTTTGCGCTAGCTTTCGGTTGTGCAACCGAAAGATTTTTGTCTTTGATTTTTAGGCAAGGCATCCGCCTTGCTATTGCTCTAGCGGACTGATGCCATCGTTCTTTTGTGAACAAAAGAACCAAAAAACTTTCATTATTTTAGTCTGTAATACTACAAGCTCTAACTAAAGCAATACAATAGTGCTCTAGCTTTGGGGGTTTGGAAAAAAAATCTTCGATTTTTTTGTTTGGTCTTCGCCCAAACCCCCAAAACTTTTTATTGGAGTTTGCGCTAGCTTTCGGTTTTGCAACCGAAAGATTTTTGTCTTTGATTTTTAGGCAAGGCATCCGCCTTGCTATTGCTCTAGCGGACTGATGCCATCGTTCTTTTGTG
>JAWXTM010000062.1:0-10499 GCA_044433505.1 Rikenellaceae bacterium | reverse complement strand
GAGCAAGGCGGATGCCTTGCCTAAAAATCAAAGACAAAAATCTTTCGGTTGTAAAACCGAAAGCTAGTACAAACTCCCATAAAAATCTTTTGGGGGTTTGGTCTGTAATACTACAAGCTAGTACAAACTTTCGTCATAAAAAAAGTCTATGCCCCCCCCCCTACCGCTGCAACAAAAGTGCCTTGCCAATCGGATCACTTACACTCTGTACTGTTCGCTTACCCATCGCACTATTCTAAATAATCGTATTTACTATCGCCTCACCATTATACCTGCCTCTTGCAAACTTCTCAAGCTCTATCATCGTATCATCCTGCTCTGAGATGCTCTGTGGTGCACCATAACCTGCACCAGCCACTACCATCATAGTAGAAATATCCGTTGGAATAGTTGTGTCCTCATTTATACCAAATACTAATGGGGACATCTAAAAACTGACCCCACTAAAATTGAATAAATAAAAATGGATGTAAAGAAATAGGTTTTGATGTATTTGGGCTTTTATTTTGGTTGATTTTTCACCTTTTTTCTCTCGAATAGCGGGGCTATTAGAGAGAAAATGCGGCAAAAACTCAACTCAAAATCTCATCACAAATCCACCAAATCAGTTTTTAGAAGTCCCCTAATAACATATACGACCATCCTGCATTTATCCCAGGCCAAGCAGTATAGAGGTTAGCATCTTTCTTAGCACCCTTAAAGAAACGCTTGTCATCTGCCACCGTAAAGTCATCGACCCCTTGATAGTTCATCTCAAACTCAACCATTACACGTGCTATGCTCTCCACATCACCACTATAAGAGACATAGGAATCATAAGGATACATTCCAAGATAGTAAACTCCAGTATAGTCGTCTGGATCCATATTCACAAAGACATCTTCAGTGGTAGTGTACGACTGCTCAACATCAATATGATAGCCATATAGATCCATCATTCCGTCAAATGTCCAGAATGTGCCATAGTGCAGCTCCGAACAAGGTAGCTGCACTTGTCGACAAGTCTATTGCCTCTGCACTCCACGTGGCTGGGGCTTCAAATGATAAAGTTACATCCTCTGCATCGCTAGTTACTGTAACGGAAGTCTGAGTAGCTTCGGTAAAAGCAAATGAGTATCCTGAAAGAGTCTGGGTGTCTTCATAATCATTCTATTAAAAAAATCGCTCCATTACACATTGGTAATGGAGCGATACATTGCTCACAACACAAGAACATCCTTTTGCTCTTATGTTGTTCTATTTATTGTAGTTTAATCATATTGCTTGGAGCAAATGGAATCTCAACATTTGAGCTAAAGCTACTATTAAGTTTCAAACGCTCGGCAATAGTATTAACGATAGTTTCACCATTTTTGCGGCTTTCTGCAAACCTAACAAGGTTGTCCATACGGCTTGCATTTTCAGAGTAGCTAGCAAGAGGAGCATTATTGTAGTTATTACCCATAGTAACTTCAAAGATAGTAATATCAGTTGGAATTGTACCATCTGGGTTTACACCAAATAGGAATACCACACACTCATTACCACTAAACAAACCTGGCCAAGCTGTCTGAATACCAAAGTTCTCTCTAGGACCTTTAAAGAAGTTAATGTTATCAGCATAGGTGAATTCATCATAGCCATAATAAACCTCCTCATACTCCAAGAAAGTACGTGCCATATCCACTGCATCGCCACTGTAATTGCTCTGATAGAACGCACCAAGATAATAAAGACCAGTGTACTCACCTGGATCCATATCAATAAAGACGTCACCAGAGTCGTCTGAGCCTACAATCTCATAGTCGATAGAGTAACCATAGTAGTCCATCATACCGTCAAATGTCCAGAACTTACCGTAGTCAAGAGCCGATACCGCAAGGTTACCGTCAATAGCAAAGGTATAGATAAGGTACTCTTCGTTGCCCCAAAGACCTGTCCAAGTCGCTGTTTGAGCCTCTTCGTGGGTGTAGTAATCTTTGTAATGACCAGCGTCGCTTACCATATCTTGCATAAACTCTTCGTCGTTTGCATACCACGCATCAGCATCATCATACTCAATATACCAAGAAGATGCTACACCCGTAAAGTACTTCACACCATTGCGGCTAGGAGTAGTAGATACTGTAGCATAGTTCATCCAGATGTCAGTTGCGCTGTACTCAAAAGTAAGGTCAGTAACGTAGGTGATAGGCTCTGTAACGGCCGTCGTCATCTCTACATTAGAGTTGATAACGCAGTCTTCGGTAATGCCTGCAATAAGCACATTGTAGCTTGTCTCAGAGTATAGCCAGTAACCAATACTAAGATCTAGAGTTTGTTTACCTTGGTAGACCGAATAGCCATTAGGGGCAGTAAGGTCGTAGCCTGCATTGATATACGCACTGATAAGCAGAGCCATCATCACATCTTTAGAGTAGCCATACTCATCGAAAGTTACGGTGCTATAAGGAGTTACAAAGTAATTGCCAGTGTAATCGCCCGGATCAATATCAACGGTGATAGTACCAGCAGTAGTACCAACAAGTTCCATCGAAATTTCGTAGTAGCTCATTGCCTCTTGCGTAAGAGTTGCAGTGGTTGTGTACCCATTAGATTCTATGTAGATAGTTGCTGCGCGCTCTTCGTAGGCAGCATTGTCTGCAACCATCATCTCTAGTGAGTATTCGCCAGCCACACCGCTATACTTGTCGATAGTGAGCCACGCTGGGTCTTCGTCGTACACATCCTTAACGGTGATAACCCAGCTGCTAGTTGCAGTAAAGTCTAGGGTTAGTGGATTTGTGTAGTCATACTCCGAGGATGTAGCGTACTCGCTAGTTGAGGTAAGTACCACACCCTGGCCTTCACCTGCATATTGCTGGAACAGCACTGAGATGGTCTGAGCCTCACATACTATAGAAACCTTAGCACTACGAGTAGAAAGAGTTTCATTCTCGGTGAAACTGATGTTAATTGTATTATTTTCGCCAGCAGAACCGCTTGTAGCAGAAATGCTCACCCAATCGGCAGTTGCACTAGTAGACATATCGAGAGCCTGAGCACTCCATTCTGCAGGAGCGTCGAAGGTAAGGGATTTAGTAGCTGCACTATTTTGGACAGCGACAGTGGTCTGTGTGCCATCTGCAAAGCCAAAGGTATAGCCACTATCTAGGTCTGTATCCTCGCACGCCACGATACACATTAGCGAGGCAAGGAATAAAAATATTTTGTTTTTCATAATTATTGATCTTAGTTTTAGGGGACTTCTAAAAATTGATTTGGTGAATTTGGGATGAGATTCGAAGGTGAGTTTTTGCCGCATTTTCTCTCTAATAGCCCCGCTATTCGAGAGAAAAAAGGTGAAAAATCAACCAAAACATCGCCCTGGTGGCATCAAAACCTATTTTTTTACATCCATTTTTATTTGTTAAATTGTTGTGGGGTCAATTTCTAGAAATCCCCTTTAGTATGCCTCAACAAAAGGTTGAGGCATACTAAAAGTTTATAACTTTATTGTCTAGAAGATGGAGCGTTATTGTAGTCAAGCTCTGGGTAGCCTCCGTTAGAAGAGTCTGCATCCTTAACCCAAGCTACAGTACTCCACTCAGGAAGTCCAAGGTTGATTTGGTAAGCGTAGTCATTAAGTGTAGTAACAAATGAGTCGGCTTGCATTTCAGTTTCGCTCATACCAAAGGTAACGTCGTCTTCGGTAGCACCATAACCAATAGCTTCAAGACCTTCGACTACTAGGTAGTATGAACTATCAATAGTATTGGTGTACTTATATCCCGAGATTCCACCAAGGTAAGTAGTACCCTCAACAGAGCCTGTGTTGTAGCAGTTCTGGATAATAGAGCTAGCTGCGCTAGTGCCTATAACGCCACCAACATTCGAAGTACCACTGATGCTACCTCTATTGTAAGAGTTTCTGATAATAGAGTTTGCCATATTAAAGCCAGCGACACCGCCACAAGACTTGCTACCACTTACACTCGCATAGTTAGAGCAATTAATCACAGTGCCGTAGTTTCTACCAACCACACCACCAGTGATTTGAGTACCTGTGCCTGTAACCGATCCGCTAAAGCTACAGTTATTGACAACACCCTTGCTCTCGCCAACCACACCACCAGTGTATAGACTACCAGTAACATCACCTTGAACATTAAGGTTGGTGACTACCGATTCTGTACCAGTATATCCAAAGAAACCTTGGTAACTGCTAGAAGAGTTAAGGTAAACATTCTTAACCGTGTGGTTTCCACCATCGAAGTAGCCATTGAAATAGATAGTTGACGAAGAACCTATTGAAGCCCAAGGGGTTTGTTCGCCACCTGCATCAATATCACTAGAGAGTTCGAAATATGTACCATCAAAGGTTTTGTACATACCCACCAACATTCTAAATGTATTGAGATCATCCAAAGAGCCTAGTTGGTAAGGGCTGCTTTGAGTACCCTCGCCATTAGAGAAAATAGCAACCTTAGCTGCATCATTATCAAAGTCGAAACTTGGGTAACCATCCGTAACGCTTGCATCAAGCACCCAGCTCTTAGCCGATAGAGCACCCTCTTCAAGCATTCCGTTATAGAAACCAGCACCGTAGTTAAGTTTGTCAATAAAGGTACTAGTCTTCATATCTGAGAGATCCATAAGCTCTGCTGCATCATAGCCGTCATAAACACCAGTTAGGCTACCTGAGCTAACCGAATAGGTGAATTCTAGTGTACTGCTAGTGTTCATAGCAGCAATAAGCCCTGTTGAATTATCGCTAGATGACACCACTGCTGTATTGTATAGGTTAAGTGCCACAGCGGTATTAACTTTACCGATAACGCCACCTGCATAAGTACCAGTTGCTGTAACACTACCGTGGTTCACTACATTGGCTACGGTTGCATCGTCAACATAACCTACAATACCTGCAACGTAACCAATACCCGAGATCGAGCCATTATTTGTAGAGTTCACAAGGCGTGATGCACTGTTTTCGATACTACCCACGATACCACCTGTGTATTGTTTATTGCCGATTACTGTACCGTAGTTAACTGCATTATCCAAAGAGCCACCACCGTAGTAAACTCTACCGATCAATCCACCTACATAGCTAGAAGCTGTTTGAGTCTCATCAGAGGTGATAGTACCATAGTTAACACAGTTGCTGACAACTCCACTACCGTAGTAGTAACCTGCAATACCACCAAGGTAGTCTTGACCATTTACATTAGCTTTGTTAACACAGTCGCTTATCAGACCCTTAGAGTAGCCAGCAATACCACTCGCATAGTCTTTACCATTTACTTCACCCTCAACTGTTAGGTTGTAGAGGTTTGAATTTGTGCCAAGGTAACCAAAGAGACCTTGGTAGCTAGTAGTAGTTTCAGCGATATACATTCCAGAGATGGTGTATCCAGCTCCATTGAAATCACCATCAAATAGGATGCTAGTAGAAGTACCGATAGCTGACCAAGGACTATCCTGTCCACCAAGGTCAACGTCTCCACCTAGTTCAAAGTAAAGACCCGCTTGAGTCTCCTTAAAGTTGTTAACTTTCATTGCTAGGGATGACATCTGCTCGGCAGTCTTGATAATATAAGGAGATGCCGCTGAACCATCACCACTCTCAAATAGTGAGGTCTTGCCAGCATATAGGCTACTAGGTACAGGTCTACCTTCGTTCACGCCAGATTGAGCTGCCCAAGTATTATTGTTAACAGCATCAGTGAGTGCATTGTAAGCCGCCGCACGGCTATTTAGAGCATCAATAAAGTCTGCGCTTTGCATCTCTGAAAGGGTTTTAACTGTCACGTCAGCCTCTCCATTTGCAACAGCTACCATATCTGAGCCAAGATCCTGATAGTAACAGTCGTAAACAATACCCGAATACATCTGACCAATAGCCAAACCAACGTAAGTGCCAGTACCAGTAACTTCGCAAGCAGTATAGCAGTTCATCACTGAACCGTTTGAGTAAACCCTACCTGTGATACCACCTACATAGTTAGTACCAGTGACATTACCTGTATTGAATGAGTTTGAAAGAACATTGGTGTAGACATAACCTTGGATACCACCAACATAAGTACTACTACCTGTAACATCCCCGTAGTTAACCAAGTTGCTGTATCCACAACCAGCAGAAGATGATGCCGAACCAACAACACCACCAAGGTAACCAGTACCAGTTACAGAAGCGTAGTTAGTACAGCTTATGATTGTCACTCCACTACCGTAACCAACAACACCACCGCAATAGTTGCCATTAGCGGTTATGCTACCAGTCGCAACACAGTTGCTAACAGTGTTAGTGTATGCGCAACCAAGTACAATACCAGAGTATGATGAAGATGCAACAACCTGTGCATCTACACTACAATTATCAACCGTACCGTAGCTATAGCCTACAAGTCCACCCACTCTAGTAGTACCCGAAACATAACCGCTAAGGTTTACGTTTCTAATTACTGAAGTAGCGTCAGTCTGTCCAAATAGACCAACTGTACCACCAGTACTACTTATATAGAGATTAGCAATTTGATAACCATCACCATCATAAATACCTGTAAAGTCAAGTGTTGCAGACTCTCCGATTGGTGTCCAAGGGAACTCTGAGCCACCAAGGTCAATATCGCAAACCTGCTTGTAGAAGGTGCTATCACTCTGGGTACCATCCGACACTGATTTGGCAATAAGGGCAAGATCAGCACGATTTGCAATCAGGTATGGGCTTTCTTGAGTACCAAGACCTTCCCACTCGGATGACTCCTCTGCTCCAGTAATATCACACTCTACATTCAAGTAGTGGTGTTGAGCACGTGCAAAAGAAACGTCCGAACCCTTAGTGTTAGCAACCTCAATGGTCTTCACAAAACTAACAGTATCGTTTAGCGAGAAGTAGACTTTCACTTGGATTTTTTCGTTAGCTGCCACATCGAACGGAATTATCGAAACTGGTACAGTCGCTGTATTAGCATCCACTGTAAGAGTTGGGTAGTTCGATGTTGCGACAGTAATTACACCATTGCTAGAGGTCATAAAGTCCTCATCGTCAACTTTCTTAAGCAGGTCGACAACTCCTGTGGTAGGAACTTCTACGCAACCCTCGCCACCACCAAGTTCTAGTCTAAAGATGTCATATTCATTTGCCTCAACAAGATTTGTGAAGGTTAGGTTAATATCGAGCATAGCTCCGACTTGTTTCATAGTAGGAGTCTCCACAGCTGTGCTGTCTTCTGAAACATTAACCATACCGTCGCTAATCATATACATATAGTAGTCAAGGTGGGTCATACTATTAGACACGTCCACGATTTGGTCGTCGAACGAAACGTTGTACTTGCCGCTAGAGATGCTGTTTTGCTCCTCGTCAAACGGGAATACAAGTCTTAGGTAGTTACCATTGCTAAGACCCGAGAATCCAGCAAGTAGACCATTGTCATCATAGATTTCAGTTAGGCTGAACTCATTGAAGTAAGTTTGGTCAGAGGCAGCGTCGCTAGACCATCCCCCCATTCTGTCGCCTTTTTGCCAAGTGGTTTTCCATAGGTCACCATCTTCGTAGACTTCTAGGCGAGTATCTGCGCTGTTCATAGCCACATCTACACTCACCATTCTAGCTTCTGGAACTAGGGTCTCGTAGACGTCTAGTTCGCTCTTTTGACAGCCCGTAAAGGCCGTTGCGGTCATAAGCCCCGCTACTGTCCATAGTTGGACATTTGATAATATTTTGTTCATTTTATTTTAAGCATTTTTGTAAGTTAATATTACTTCGAAGGATTTTACTACTAAAGGGGACTTCGAAAAATTGATTTGGTGGATTTGGGATGAGATTTTGGGATGAGTTTTTGCCACATTTTCTCTCTAATAGCGGGCTATTCGAGAGAAAAAAGGTGAAAAATCAACCAAAATAAAAGCCCAAATGCATCAAAACTATCTTTAAAATATCCATTTTTATTTAGTTATTTTTTAGTGGGGTCAATTTTTAGAAGTCCCCTAAAATCCATCGCCCTTATCAAATGGTTCATTTCCACTGCTACCAGATTCAGTAATACCCTTTATCTGAGCAAATGGTCCAAACTTAAACTCTCCTACTGACCAATAATAGTCATCAGCGACAGTGCCATTGTAGGTAGTAAGGGTAACTTTGCTAAGGTCAGTATCTGCGAAGGCATTGTCACTATCAAAGTCAAGTCCAAGGTTCAAAGTTGCAATATTCAACGTTGCAAGCGAAGCGTTATCGCTAAATGCAGCTGAGCCAACTTGGCTCAAAAGAGGAAGGGTGATGCTAGTGAGTTTGTCGTTTGCGCTAAGTGCACCTACTCCCAGCGTGGTTACATTATCGAAGCTAATGCTAGTAAACGAAGACAAACCTGCTAGAGCATAGTCTCCAACTGTGGTAAGCTTAGACATATTAAGGTTTGTAAGGCTTTCGCATTCGTAGAAGCCGTAGTCTTTAATAGTCTTAAGCGAAAGGATGCTAACAGAGCGAAGTCCTGTGCAGTATGCAAATGCCTCTTCGCCAATCTCTGAAATAACGTAAGCCTCGAAAGAAACAAGAGCTGTTGGGAATACAGCTTGCTCGCCAGATGGTAGATCAACAAGGCTTGGATCATAAAAGGCTGCGTCTGGAAGTGTGGTCATATTAGGGAATACCAGCGAGATTTCACGTCCCTGCTGGCCAGCAGCAAGAAGCGCACTGTGTAGGTTAGCAAAGTCTCCATCCTCGTCTTTGTAGCCAGTCACATAGCCAGCAGCATCGTAAGTGAGTGGTTTAACACCAGTTGCTGCACTATCGTCAAGGATTTCCCACGTGTCATAGCTAGGGATATTCTCAGGGTCGATAGTTGTTAGATAGAGAGGCTCGAACATCTCCTCTATTCCCTCGATATAGCCGAACGGCCCGAACTCATAGTCATTAACCATCCAGTAGTTGTCCGAGGTCATCTCACCATACGAAGTATATAGGTTAGTTCCCGAAAGATCCGATCCATCGAAGATTGTGCCATCCTCAACTGTAAAGCTAGAAGTGTAAGATCCAACTTGGATGTCAGTCATCGCATTAATATTTTTGAATGCACCAGAGCCGATGTATGCAAGGTATGGTGCGCCGAATTGAAGCAGGTTAGTCGCTCCGCTGAAGCACTCTGCACCAATAGTAGTAAGATTCCAACAAATGACAGTAGTAAGCTCTGAGCAGTTTAGAAATGCGCCATAACCAGCCGAAGTCATATCCTCTACATCAATAGTGGTTGCACTAGAGCAGTTTGCAAGTGCCATTGCACCAACTGTTTGTGCAACACCAAGGCTAAACTTTGTAACATTTGTATTGTCGCAGAATGCAAAATCACCAACTGATTTGGTAATAGGGATTGATACGCTAACAAGTGCGCTAGGGGCTTTTTGTTCGAATGTGTCGTAGAACGCACCCTCTGGAAGGTTAGTCAAGTAAGGGAAGCTAATCGAGATGCTACGACCTTCTGCAGCAGCATTTTCTAGGGCAAGGAACAGGTCACCAAAGTCACCATATTGTTCAGTTGCGCTTGTGATTTCACCAGTTGCGTTGCTCTCAAATGAACGTCTCACGCCCGAAGTTGCTTCGGTATCGTAAAGCACCCAAGTGTCTTCTGCTGGAAGGCTCTCTGGGTCAATGGTCTTAAGGGTAAGGTTTCCAGTAGAAGGGTCATCAGAGCCACCCGTACCCTCTTGAGAAACGGCAACACTTTGCGAGAGGTTGCCAGTTGTAATGGTAATAGTAGCAGTACGTGAGTCAGAAGATGTATTTTCTATAGCAGTCACAGTGACACTAAGGTTGCCTGAGCCAGTGCTATAAGGCAAGAAAATCCAATCAGCTGTTGAAGATATACTCCAGTCAGTGTTGGATTCTACATTAATTGCGTTATCACCTCCCTCGGCCGTGTAGGCGAGTTCAAGAGGGGTAACCTCAAGTGTAGGGTCGACCGTAGGCTCACTCTCCTGACAGCTTGTGGCTGTAAAGAGCAAAGCACATAGGACCAGAAAGAAATTGGAAATTTGTTTCATAATCATTGATTTTTGTTAATTAATTATTTTGTGTTAGTTATACTGATTCTTGTCACTCACATCCTGATCGGTACGTATTGCCCCCTGTATTTAATGTATTGCACAGCAATGATATAGGTTAGGGCAATATATTCACAATAGCAAAATTGCCTTCACAAATGTAGCGATTTATATTAAAATAACAATAAAAATCCGACCTTTTTTATTAAAAAAATAATTATTACGCCTTGGGTTTACATAGATATTTAAATTTGATATGAAAAAATATCATATATTTAATTTATGTAACATTTTAATCTTGAGACTAATGAAATATATATATCGTCATAGGTAAATTATTATTAAGAACCAAAGACAAAACCCTTGAATATATTCAATGCCTACGTGCACAAATAAAAATATCACCTATGCGAAAGTAAATTTTCTACATAAATGATACTCTATTAGCTAAAATCACTAAAAATATATATTAAGGGGACGTCTAAAAATTGACCCAC
>JAWXTM010000061.1:0-10790 GCA_044433505.1 Rikenellaceae bacterium | reverse complement strand
GTATTGCTTGCCTTGTTAACAACAATGTTGTTTGGATGTCAAGACCCTGAAACCCCTGTAACCTACACACTAGAAACTAACCTGACTGCACTTTCTTTTGATACTGATGGCGATATTAAAGAGATTGAAGTAACATCAAATACAGACTGGGCAATTTCGGTGGCTGACACTATTGATTGGCTGACAATTTCTCCATTAAGCTCTTCTGGCGACAAAACTGTTACTGTCACTACAACAGATAACAAAGCAGTAGATAGCCGCACAGCAACCCTAACCTTTAGCGCAACTGGTACTGATAATGTAGTAGTTACTGTTTCGCAGGCTGGCATTGAGGAATCTCCTCTAGAAATATCTATCACAGAGACTGTTCAATTAAACTACGATCAAAGTAGTTTTACCTTTGATATTACCACAAGTAGTTCGTGGGTGGTGACCGCTTCGCAAGATGGTCAAGATGCCTATTGGCTTACCATATTCCCCGACGAAGGTGATGGAAATGGCACTGTCAAGGTTACTGCTACTGAGAATAGTGGTGATGAGAGTCGCTCTGCTACTGTTGTAGTTACTAGTGGCGATTCTGCTACTGCATCATTCGAGATTGTGCAACAACCACTTAATGCCGACCCGGATGCTATTATTAACTTTGCTGATGACAATATCCTTGATGCAATAATAAACTCAACCTCACATACCCCAACTGTCATTGATACCAACGGTGATGGCGCAGTATCTTATGGTGAGGCCGCTCTAGTCACTAAGCTAAGGCTAAATAGTAGTAATATCTTTAGCTTTGATGAGGTAAAATACTTTACTGAGCTAGAGGAGCTATGGTTAAGCTACAACTATGTTGATGAACTTATCCTTACCAACAATACAAAGCTAAATACCCTGTATTGCGAGGGTAACTATATGAGTGTACTTGATGTTAGTAATAATCCTGAGCTAGCATACTTATATTGCTACAACAACACTATTGAAGAGCTTGACCTGACAATGTCTACCAAGATTGTGGAGCTAGACTACAACAATAACCTTGTCTCAGAGGCTAAGTTGCCTGATAGCCCATCGCTTAAAAAGCTGAATTGCTACAGTAATGAAATCCGTGATATTGACGTTACTGGCTACCCAAATCTAACTATTTACAACTGTTATGCAAATTCACTGACCTCTGTAGATATTTCACAAAACACTCTGCTTGAGTACTTCGACTGTAGTACCAATCTGCTCAGCTCTATTGACGTTTCTAACAACACAAAACTTCTAGACCTAGACTGTCGCAATAATCAAATCACATCGCTGGACGTATCTTCGTTAATCAATAGCGTGACTGGTATTGACTGTTCTATAAATCGTATCGTAAGCCTAGATGTAAGCCAATGCAAGAACTTATACACTCTTACCTGTGGCAGCCAAGTAGATCCAACAACTCAAAACGACATTATTAGCATTATAACTATCAATGCTATCCAATACTTTAGAAACCTTGCTATGTACGGCAATACCAATATATCTCGTGAGGTGGTACAAGGCCCTATTGATGTTACTTCACAGGCAACATACGACGAGATTAGTGTTTCAACACAAATGAATAACTACTCGGGGAATTACGCACTCTGTGTATCACAGGCAAGTGAGATTTGGAATCTAGAAGAAGTATCTACCCTTGCACTCTCTAAGATGTTCTACGAGTTGCTGGAAAATAAAAATGTAGATTTCACGAAGGCAGATAATACCTATATCTTCGATAACAACGTCACAGACCTAAACATAACTGGATGGGATATTACAGCCAATAATACTCAGCACGTGATATGCGCAATACCACTAACAAGTAGTGGAGAGATTGACCTTAATATCGAACCTACAGTAATTTATGACACAACCCAAATGAAGGATGTAGACCAAGACTTTACTGTAAGTTTCGAAGTTACTGATATTGTTGATAATCACTGTACTGTTACATTTATCCCAAGCGACCAGACCGCCATTTATAATGGTAGTATCTGGGAATCATCTGACTTGGAGGGGTATTCTGATACCGAGATAATGAGAATCCTCCCAATGCAGACAAACTTCTTTACTGACAATAAGATTGGTACAACTACAATAACATATTATTACCTACCATCATCTACTATGATTACGCTGTTGGGTTGTGCACTGGATTCATCCTTTACTCCATATAAACTCTTCAAGTATGAGTTTGTGTCGGCAGTCTACTCACCTGCTAGCTTTACAAGTGTTGAGGGTTATAAAACCATCAATAAGCTTGATTCAGATGTAGCAATACCATATAGGGGACATCTAAAAACTGACCCCACTAAAATTGAATAAATAAAAATGGATGTAAAGAAATAGGTTTTGATGTATTTGGGCTTTTATTTTGGTTGATTTTTCACCTTTTTTCTCTCGAATAGCGGGGCTATTAGAGAGAAAATGCGGCAAAAACTCAACTCAAAATCTCATCACAAATCCACCAAATCAGTTTTTAGAAGTCCCCTAAAGTAATAACTAATAGAGCAAGGTTATTTATGACCTCTACTATCTAAAAATAAGAAGAGTACCTCCGCTATGGAAGTACTCTTCTTATTTTATGATATATAATGTAATAAAGTCCTAACCCAGATATTCAGAAATGGCACGTGCAGCCTTGCGACCAGCACCCATTGCAAGTATCACCGTTGCAGCTCCACTAACCACATCACCCCCTGCAAAAACCCCCTCTCGGCTAGTCTCACCATCATCATCAGTCACGACACATCCCCAGCGATTAGTCTCCAACCCCTGAGTAGTCTGAGCAATAAGCGGATTGGGAGAAGTCCCCAAAGCCATTACCACCGACGAGCACTCCATCTCAAACTCACTGCCCTCGACAACCTGCGGTCTACGTCGACCACTCTCATCCGCCTCGCCAAGCTCCATTCTCACACACCTTATGCCACTTACCCAACCATCACGGCTCAATATCTCCGTTGGATTTGTCAACATAAAAAACTCAATACCCTCCGCCATTGCGTGGTGCACCTCCTCCTTTCGAGCAGGCAGCTCCTCCACAGAGCGTCTATAGACAATCGAGGCACGTGCCCCCAAACGTTTAGCAGTCCGCACAGCATCCATCGCCACATTACCCCCACCAACTACCACTACGTGGTCGCCCGTAAAGATTGGCGTGGCACTTCCCTCCTTATAAGCCCCCATAAGATTGGCACGAGTGAGGAATTCATTAGCCGATACCACCCCATTGAGGCTCTCACCCTCAATGCCCATAAACTTCGGTAGCCCAGCACCAGAACCAATAAAGACTGCCGAGTAGCCCTCTCTATCAAGTAGTTCATCGACCGTAACACTACGCCCCACAACCGTATTAAGCTCAATCTCTACACCGAGAGCCTTGACCGCTGCAATTTCCTTTTCCACTACCTTCTCTTTAGGGAGTCTGAACTCAGGTATTCCATACTGCAAGACTCCACCAGCCTTGTGCAGCACCTCAAAGATAGTCACGCCATATCCCATTTTAGCAAGGTCAGCAGCGCACGCCAGCCCAGCGGGGCCACTACCCACAACCGCCACACGCTTGTCTTTGCTCTGTATGTTTACAGGTTTAGCATTTGTAATATTTTTCATCTTCCAATCCCCAACGAATCTTTCCAGCAGCCCAATAGCAATAGGCTCACCCTTAACCCCCACAATGCAGGAACCTTCACATTGATTCTCTTGTGGGCAGACCCTTCCGCAGACGCTTGGCAGCAGGTTATCACGACTTATAATTTCGGCAGCCGAGGCAATATCACCATCCTTTAGGGCAGTGATAAACTGAGGGATTTGCACCCCCACTGGGCAGTGCTCCACGCAGCGAGGTTTTTTACAACCAAGGCAGCGAGCAGCCTCACTTTGCGCCTCATCGAGGGTGTATCCAAGACAAACTTCCTCGAAGTTTTGTGCACGAAGCACAGGATCTTGTTCAGTAACTTTTGTACGAATTTTATTTATAGCCATCTTTTTATTTAGCACTTCTAAGGTTACATTTGTGATTTTCTTGAACTTTGTACATACCGCTACGCCTTAACGCCTCATCGAAGTCTACCTTATGCCCATCGAACTCAGGACCCTCCACGCAGGCGAACCTCACCTTACCATCGACCGTTACCCTACACGCTCCACACATTCCACTGCCATCGACCATAATGGTATTAAGGCTGACGGTGATAGGCAGTCCAAGTTTTTTGGCAGTAAGGGTCACAAACTTCATCATTATCATAGGTCCAATCGCCACCACCTCATCAAACTCATTGCCACTGGAAACAAGCTCTTCGAGTAGTGTTGTCACCAACCCATTAAAACCCTTCGAGCCATCGTCCGTGGCGATATGCACGTTGGGGGTTAGTTCACGGAACTCCTCCTCCAAGATAACATACTCTGCACTCTTTGCCCCAATAATAACGTGAGGCTGCACCCCCCTCTGGCACAACCACTTCACCTGCGGAAAGACTGGCGCAGCACCAAGCCCCCCTGCCACAAAGATAAATTTCTTTGCGCAGAGTTCTTCATTAGATAGCTCCATAAACTCACTAGGGTGACCCAGTGGGCCTGCAAATGCGAAGAAGCTATCCCCCACATCCCGTGTAACCATCTGGCGAGTAGACTCACCAATAGCCTGAATAACAATAGTTACCGAACCCTGCTGAGTGTCATAATCACAAATAGTAAGGGGTATGCGTTCCCCGCCCTCTTGGTCAATAACAATAAGGAATTGCCCAGGTTTCGCCGCACGAGCCATACGTGGAGCCTCTACTTTCATAGAGTAGATTGCTGGAGCGAGTTTAGTTTTTTCAAGTATTTTGTACATTTCTTACGTAAAATAATATCAAATTTCACGCAAAGTTAACAATTTTTATCAAAAAAAATAACAATAGTTCTGGCATAATACAATTTCCTGAAAATTTGGTAGTTTGGATATTTTGTTATAACTTTGTGGATGGTATGTAATATACCAAAAGATAAAAATTACAATAAATATGAAAAATCTATTTAAACTCTCACTACTTTTTATCCTTATTGGATTTACAACAACATCTTGCGAGGAGCTTGCCGATGCTCTCGACTCTAGCTATATGACCTTGGACGAAGTTCCTAGAGATGGCTATGATATTTATGGCGACATCTGGGTTATTACTGACTCTTATGGTTATGACAAGACTGATTTCTATAACCTTAAGAGTGCAATTAGTAGCGCAGGACGTGACATCTACCTGAAATTCCCTTACATTGACGAGATTCCTAGCGAGGCTTTCTACAACTGCTCTGATAACCTAGTTTCGGTGGAGCTTGACCGTGCTATTGAGCTGGGCGACTATGCTTTCGAGAACTGCGAGGGGCTTTGGAAAGTCTATGCTCCTAATGTTGAAAGTATCGGTCAGGGTGCGTTTAATAACAATATTAGACTTCGTGATATTAACTTCTATGATGCAGAAATTATTGATGATGATGCATTTAAGTATTGCGAAAACCTAAAGAGCGTAGAGTTTAACTGGGTTGAGTCGATTGGGGTGGAGGCATTTTATGGTTGTACAAATCTACTGAGCGCAAGTTTCAATTCTGTTGGGTTTGTTTATGAGGGGGCATTTGAGGGATGCGATAATCTTGAGGAGGTTTATATGCCGAAGGTTACAAAAATCTATAATTACGCATTCTATGATTGCTCAAGCCTTGAGGAGCTTACTCTTGCAACAGATTCTTATGTGAGTTCGGTGAGTTATACTGCTTTTGATTATGTTGACTTAAGTTATGTAAGTTTGGTAACGGGTCGCAATAATGGTACTGAGGTAGATGGCAGATATTGGGTAATTGGCAACAATGAGTTTGGGCCATTCAGAGATATTAGTTACAATTAGTATTTTGTAATACAGAGGGAGGGAGTTTTCAGATATTGAAGGCTCCCTCTTTTTGTGCTGCTGGTGCTGCTGGGGGTCAAAGACCCTTCTATGATGAAAGCTTGTAGTATAACAAACTAAAATAATGAAAGTTTGTTATACTACAAGTTAAAACCTTATTCCGCTAAGAGTATTCGATAAACCTGACTTGAATTGCTTTGCCATCTCACGTGCACACTGCTGAACCATCTGTGACTCAGACTTGTCGGCTGCAACCAATACCCTCCTATCTGGCAAAGTGTACTCTGCCAATAGACTTCGTGTAGCATTATTGTAAATCTTTACAGAGAGTGAACCATAACACTCCCTGAGCTGATACATCTCACCATCAACCAAACCTCCCTTTCTAAAGGTAGTAGAATACTCGATAAAGAGGTCTGCATCTGGAACATCTGTAACCTCAAAGTAATTGTTAGTCAGAATGCTGCGAACAGTTGATTCACAGGCGGCAACATCGTTCTGACCCACATAGAAATAAGCCGTACGAACAGGACTCGTAACATCGAGCGCAACATCCGCCATTGGAAAATTACCAGTCAGTACAAGTTGTTGATAAGCATAAGGCAATTCGCTAATAATAGTCTTATCTATTGTTATTCGAATAGTTTGTAGAGATTGTTTAGAGGTAACATTGGTCACATAGAATGTAGCAACACCCTGACTATCAGTCTTCACAGGAGGCGTAACGCTTCCATCCCCCGACACAAACTCCGCACACATCAATACATTGGCAATACTGAGTCCATTTTTACTCAATGTTGCTTTAATCGGTTCTTCTTGAGAGGAGAGCGACTCTACGCTAAGTTTATCGACATTTGTAGTTATCGCCATTCCATTAAGAACCCCCGTGTAAGCAGCATAAAGTTCGGTAGCAACATTCACGCTCTTACCTTCGAAGCTACACTCCAGATTATAACTCAAATATGGCTCAACAACCTTAAGTCCCTCAATATAATTAGACATTGCAGCAAGCAGTTCTCCCTTTGCTTCGAGTTCTTTACCTTTGGCAAGAAAGCCGAGTGCCTTATTTGTACATACTTCAATTTTCTGTGCAACAGAGTTTTTGTAGACATCCTTATCGAGGCTGTAGTAAGCATAGTAGCGTTCGCTAGTTTCGTAGCTATCAACGAGTTCCACTCCGCTGAGTTCTGCGCTAAGTGATTCATTGATACTTCTTTCGAAAATTTCCTTCACTCTACCATTAATTTCGGTAGTATTGAGGAATGAGTTCACCTCCACATTCACACTAATTTGTGCAGCAATCTCATTTAGGGCTGCCATACGGGCAACTTCCCTACAATTTTGTGTGGTGAGAGGAGCACTTGCCACCCCAGTGTATTCATTGTAAGAGAGTGGTTTTTGAGTAATCCATTCTGGTTGGAACTGTGCCGAGGCGTAGCCTAAGCCAAGCAGTGCAAAGAGCACGATAAATAGTATTCTTTTCATCTTTTTAGTTGTCCTCCTTATTCAATAGTTATGTAAATAGTGCTGCCATCAAGTTTGCTAGAGCAGCTGATGCCTTGATTTTCCAGATAGTTGCGCAGTTCGTACTCAAACTGAGCTGGATCCATCGCCATTCCATCCTTAGCAACGGCTGGAATCATCACATAGTCAAATATCATACTTTCGGCAACCACTCCTTGTAGGTGATACTGCCCATTGTCCGAGTTATTGCGCACCCAGTTGCGAAGCAAATCTGAGAGTTTATCTTGGCTAGAGCCAACCTGATCGAACATTGTTGTCATCGAGTAGCTAGAGATAGAGAACTGTAGTACGACTCTCTTTTGCGAGGTGACCTGTTCGGAGAGTTTTTCCACAATATCATCGAGGAGTTTATCTGCATAATCCTCAACAGCATAAGAGCAGAGTACATCAACAGCCGAGGTAGGGTAGCGACGAGTAAAGCCATCTTGGCTAGCAAGCACGCTTCCCGAGGCAGTTTCATACGCCTTCATCACTAGTGACACCCTCGAACCACTACTTTGAATATCTTTCAATAGGTCTACAACGACATATACCTCCGCACCCGAAGATAGCAGCATTTGTTTGTCGTTTGAGTCAGCCATATCATATTCATACTCACTGCGACGTTTCATAGCGGCAATTTTGGCACTTATATCAATAGTGGTGATTCCTCTCTCTTGGAATGCACTTTGAAGCTTAGCTACTGCCACACGCCTATCGTAGTCGCTTTGTAGGATAGCCTCATAACTTTCGCCACTCTTTTTGTAAGGCACTACCATAATCGTTGGTAGTGTAGCCTTTTTAAGTTCCTCTTTGCTGAGCACTTCGCTTGCCACAGACTCAACCTCTACACCACAGAGTCCATTTTGAGTAAGCTCCTTAAGCAGGTTTTCGATAGGCACTGTGACGAGTAGAGTTGTCTCGAACTTTTTCTGACTATTTTTGGTAGGTTTTCTAATTATTTGTCTATTATAGCTGTAGATACCACACTTATTGTCAAGGAAGTTATTAACATAGGCTGCATTATCCTTTGCAAGTAGAGGTTTTCCGTCATAGAGTCCATCGACACCTGTATAGAACAACGTATGGAAGAGCGATTGCAGAGCATTTTGTTCTGCATCCTTCTTTTTATCAGCTATACCGTAAGTGGTAAAGGTGGCGAGCTTGCCATTCACTTCCTCTAGGACAACCAGCCCTTTGTATTGCTGAGCAGAGCTAGTAGGCACACTCCATAGTGCTACTAGAGCGAGTAATAATAGTCTTTTAACTGTCTTTCTCATACTGTTGTTCTGTTAAAAGAAAAGAGTAAGGGTGCACTCCTTGAAGCGTGACACATCCCTTACTCTTTCCTAAAGTTAAAAAATAATGTTTTTTTAGGGGATTACTGTAGAACTGCGTCTAGGAATGTTGTTTTGTTAATGGTTTGGAGAGTAAGCTCATCCACTCCGCCATTGAAGATAGATAGAATTTCTGCACCACCCTTAGTTACTTTACATTCAGAGAGGTCTTCGGCTACAACTGCAACAACTTTCATCTGTCCAATTTCGATTTCCGAGCGTCTGCCAGCAATAGTAGTTACTCTTGACACTTTGATATATTGCCCAGCCGATATGCCGTGAACTGAGCCAAGGCTTACGTAGCAGCTCTGTAGTTTACCTTTCTTTTCAGACTTAAGTTCAACGATTTGGGCTTTGATAGGGAAGTTATTGTCGATATATGCACGCATTCTGCTACCAACAGAAGAGATAGCAGCATTTAGTGCACCTTCTCTGGTTTTACCAGAGTCAACGATAGAGCCGCCGCCTCGTGCAACGTAAGTGTCCGAGGTAAAGAGTGTACCGTTAGCCACTTCTGTAACCTTAATAGTGAAGGTGATTTTAGCTTCGTAGTAGTGCTTACCTTCGTCAGTTCTTTTACTCTCTACAATAACGTTATCCACATTACCATTCATAATAAAGTTAGCACCAAGTTTTTGCATTTCGCCCATACGAGCAGTATTGTCGCCAAGAGCTGAGATGTCATTACGTCTATCTTCTTCGATATAGAGTTTTTTTTCTGTGTCGACATCAATTACGATCAGACGGTTAGTAGTATTAACACCACCGATAATTTGGTTACGAACAGCAGTAGATAGTTTATCTCTATGAGTACTCGACTCTGTAAAATAGTCAATAAGTAGGCGATACTTTCCACTTTGTTGAGCATTAGAGAACCCAAATGTTGCAAATAGCATTACGATTAGTAGTAGTTTTTTCATAGGTCTATTACGGTTTAGTGAATATTTAGTTGAGCATCCTTCATTCTGCACACATCTTTTCTCACCACAAATATAAGAATAAAAGCTGAGAATCAAGCATTTTCGGTATTTTATTTTCATTTAATTTAGAAATTGTAAGAAACTGTTTAAATTTTTCTGTTTAAAAATGCTATGTGCTATTTTGCTTTGATTTTGGATTTTTATATCGCAGCTAATAGCGGGCTATTTGCTGTGATAGCAAAAGCGAAGTGAAAGAGCCTTAGCAATTTAAGTGAGAAAATCTTAAACAGTTTCTTAGTATTGGTGGGAGTGCAGGAATTTGCAGTTGTTTTACTTGCGGGTTAGAATTTCAAAAGCTTGTATTATTTAGTTCGTAATAATACAAGCTTAAACTAAAGCACTACACCAGAGTAATAGCTTTGGGGGTTTGGAAAAAAATCTTCGATTTTTTTGTTTGGTCTTCGCCCAAACCCCCAAAAGATTTTATTGGAGTTTGTACTAGCTTTCGGTTGTGCAACCGAAAGATTTTTGTCTTTGATTTTTAGGCAAGGCATTCGCCTTGCTATTACTCTAGCGGACTGATGCCATCGTTCTTTTGTGAACAAAAGAACCAAAAAACTTTAATTATTTAGTTGTAAATACTACAAGCTCAAACTAAAGCAATACAATAGTGCTCTAGCTTTGGGGGTTTGGGAGGAAAATCTTCGATTTTCCAGTTTGGTCTTCGCCCAAACCCCCAAAGATTTTTATTGGAGTTTGCGCTAGCTTTCGGTTTTGCAACCGAAAGATTTTTGTCTTTGATTTTTAGGCAAGGCATCCGCCTTGCTATTGCTCTAGCGGACTGATGCCATCGTTCTTTTGTGAACAAAAGAACCAAAAAACTTTAATCATTTAGTCTGTAATACTACAAGCTATAACTAAAGCAATACAATAGTGCTCTAGCTTTGGGGGTTTGGAAAAAAATCTTCGATTTTTTTTGTTTGTCGTTCCTCCAAACCCCCAAAAGACTTTTATTGAGATTGTACTAGCTTTCGGTTGTGCAACCGAAAGATTTTTGTCTTTGATTTTTAGGCAAGGCATTCGCCTTGCTATTGCTCTAGCGGACTGATGCCATCGTTCTTTTGTGAACAAAAGAACCA
>JAWXTM010000060.1:0-10792 GCA_044433505.1 Rikenellaceae bacterium | reverse complement strand
CTCTTCTAATAAGTGTTGGTTTCATAGACAATATCTGCAAGTTTTATAGCACAAAGATACGAAAACTTGCAGATATTCCCAAATATTATACAGGTTATTTTACTGATATTCTGATTGTTAAATGCTTTTTAAGGAACGACTACTTAGTTTGTTATAATACAAGCTCAAACTAAAGCAATACACCAGAGTAATGACCCGTGCCGATTGTCTGCTCTAGCTTTCGGTTTTGCAACCGAAAGATTTTTGTCTTTTGATTTTTAGGCAAGGCATTCGCCTTGCTATTGCTCTAGCGGACTGATTCCATCGTTCTTTTGTGAACAAAAGAACCAAAAAACTTTAATCATTTTAGTCTGTAATAATACAAGCCCTAAACTTACATCATAAAATAGTCTTTGCTAAACCACAACAACTACTCGCCACGCATCGAAAAATATTTCATAAACTGCGCCCTCTCAAATATCTCACTACTACTAACCGACCTTGCACTCAACTTGCCTGCAAAATCCTTAAGCGAATTGTACTTATTCTTAAGTGCCCATATCTCTGCCCCACGAAGCATCTCAGCAATATTATCAAGCCCCTTGTCGTAAAGTACAGAACACAACTGAACTACATCTGCTCCACACAGCAACCCCTTGATAATATCCTCGAAACTATGTACTCCTCCAGACAAAGCAACATCAATTAATGGCACTTCGCTCCTTGTAAGACCAACCCAACGTAGACGCTGACCCAACTCCACAGGACTGCTAAAGACTCCTCCAGAATGAACTCTCTCCCTATTAATATCAACATCAGGAGTGTAGAAACGATTAAATAGCGTAACACCCTTAACACCTCTAAAATAGAGCTGCTGAATCATATTAAGTGGTGCAGTGAAGTGATCCGATAGCTTAACACTCAGTGGAATCGAGATAACACTGAGCACTCTCTCGACAATACTCAGATACTTTGCCTCAACCTCGCTAGAGGTTTGGTTAGCCAAAGTAGGTAGCAAAAATATATTGAGTTCAAGTGCCGCTGCACCAGCTCGTTCAATCTGCACAGCATAGTCCACCCAACCCTCGCTCGACGAGCAATTAATCGAGGCTATGATAGGAATATCGCAGGCCTTTGATGATTCTTCGATAAGCTCTAGATAATTTTTCAGAGCATTGCTTTGGGTGTATGCACCCAAGTATTCGGCAGCCTCTGGGTAGTCGTTATACTGCGACATTCTATCAGCTTCGGCTTTGATTTGCTCCTCGAAGATAGACTTTAGCACAACTGCACCAGCACCAGCTTCGGCACACTGAATTACTTTATCGAGTGTAGAGGTAAGTCCGCTTGAAGCCACTACAAATGGATTCTTGAGCATTAGCCCAAGATACTGAGTTGAAAAATCGAAAGGTGTTGTCATCATAGTTTTATTTTTTATTCAATCATTTCTTTTATATCCTTAACAATAGAGAGTTCTTTGAGGTCAGTAAGATCCGATATATCAAATATATGACCAAAGAGCCCTATTGCAATGGTTTGTTGTTGCCCAGCAATTTCGACTTTGGTTAGCGAAAAGACAAGGTAGCTATCTCGTTCAATAAACCGTGTCATAAAATCGGCCATACCCTCCTTACCAACCAACCCTTCACCAATGGTGAGGTAGTCGCTATTAATCCCAAAGTTTTCCACACCACTCTCTTTGAGAATTCTAATAGCATTCTCAATGTGTTTTTCTTTCGATGGGTTAGTGACATAGGCAAAGTAGCCTAGTGCGATAAGTATAACCAGACAGCCAAGCTTTTTCATCTTACTCTACCTCCCAAGTTTCGCCACTGTGCAGCAGCCCATCCATATTAAAGATAGTTGCGTGTGAACCAATCTCGATAAGTTGGTCACGCACACAGTCATCATAGGTATTATCTTTCACGTCACGGATAACCCCTAGTGCAACAGGCATATCGGGAGCTTTCATATTCACTAGCATCATATGCACCCCTGGGTCAGGGTCTTGCGCATTGTGGGTGAGAATATCGTGAATGGAGTAACCATCCTCGCCAATCTTCACCACCTTTAGGCTACGTCCCGAAAGTATAAGCCCCTTATCACGCTTAGCACCAAAAATCATCTTTTCGCCGTGATGCAACACAATAGTACTTTCCTCTCTAAGTTCTTTTTTCGAGAATATATCGAATGCCTTATCATTAAAGATAACGCAATTTTGCAGTATCTCGGTCACCGAAGTACCATCGTGTAGTGCCGAAGCAACGAGGCATTCTTTGGTTAGTTCTATGTTAGAGTCCACCGACCTAGCAAAGAAAGTACCACGTGCACCAAGCACCATTTCACCTGGTTGGAAGGGGTGTTCGATAGTTCCGTAAGGCGATGTTTTGGTAACAGTTCCTATAGGAGATGTTGGAGAGTACTGCCCTTTGGTCAAACCATAAATCTGATTATTAAAGAGCATAATATTAATATCAATATTACGACGAACGGCGTGGATAAAGTGGTTACCACCAATAGCCAGTGAGTCGCCATCTCCTGTTGCCATCCATACCGAGAGCGTTGGGTTTGCAACCTTCACGCCAGTTGAGATTGCTGCGGCACGTCCGTGAATACTGTGAAAACCGTAGGTTTGCATATAGTATGGGAAGCGGCTCGAACAGCCAATACCGCTAATAAAGGTAAAGCGTTGTTGGGCATAGTTCTTCTCTTGAGCAACTATAGGTAGTGCTTTAGCCACAGCGTTAAGAATAGCGTGGTCGCCACATCCTGGGCACCACTTAACCTCTTGGTCGCTTCTAAAATCTTGTGAACAATATTTCATTATCTTGTTTTTTTATACTATAAAGTATCTTTAATTTTACATTCTAGTTCTTCCACTGTGAATGGCAAGCCTTGCACTTTGTTGAATTGGCGGTAGTCGTGATTCGGGAAATTCATTCTCAGATAGTTTGCAAATTGCCCCATATTCAGCTCACATACCAAAATTTTCTTAAATTTGCTCAACATCTGCTCCGTTCCACGTGGAAGTGGGTCAATAAGCTCGAAGTGAGTGTGCGCAACTTTTTCTCCATTGTCAAGCAGTCTGTTCACTGCACTACGGATATGACCAAAAGTGCCACCCCAGCTCACTACCAATACATCACTATCTTCGCTGCCATAGAACTCCTGTTCAGGCATAAATTCAGCAACTCTTGCTACCTTTGCAGCACGAATATCTACCATCCTTTGGTGATTGATAGGGTCGTGAGAAACTGAGCCTTTTAGGAAATCCTTCTCTAGTCCCCCCACACGGTGTTCTAGCCCAATAGTACCAGGTAGTGCCCAGCTACGTGCCAATCTCTTCTCGTCACGTGCGTAAGGTAAATATCCACCCTCTGGAACAGTAGTAATAACTGGAGGAGTGATGGAAGGGAAGTCGTTCATCGACGGGATTTTCCACGGTTCAGAGCCATTTGCAATAAAGCCATCCGTAAGCAAAATAACTGGAGTCATATGTTCCAGAGCTATCTTACCTGCTCTAAAGGCAGCCTCGAAGCAGCCTGAAGGTGTGCTAGCAGCCATAACTACTAGTGGACACTCGCCATTTCTGCCAAAGAGTGCTTGAGCAAGGTCAGCCTGCTCGGTCTTAGTTGGAAGCCCCGTTGAAGGGCCACCACGCTGCACATCCACAATAACTAGCGGAAGTTCGGTCATTACAGCAAGCCCCAGTGCCTCGCTCTTTAGCGAAAGGCCAGGCCCCGAAGTAGTAGTAACTGCAAAATTCCCCGCAAAGGCTGCACCAATCGAAGTACAAATACCTGCAATCTCGTCCTCGGCCTGAAGCGTCTTTACTCCAAGATCCTTACGCTTTGCAAGCTCTTCGAGGATGGCTGTTGCAGGAGTAATAGGGTACGATCCACAAAATAGCGGACGACCACTCTTTTCCGACACTGCAATCAAACCCCACGCAGTCGCCTGATTACCAGTGATAGAGCGATACGTTCCCTTTTCGAGCTTAGCTCTACCAAGTTGATACGTATTAGCGAACTGGTGGGTATTTGCGGCATAGTTAATACCAGCAGTCAACACCATTTTATTAGCCTCGGCAATGGCAGGTTTTCTGCCAAATTTCTTATCGAAGTACTCAAAAGTATGCTTCGTTGGTCTATCAAACATATAGTAGCATATCCCAAGAGCAAACATATTTTTGCACTTCACGATGCTTTTATTATCAAGTCCAGAGTCCTTTAGCGCATCTTTAGTCATCGTAGTGATAGGACACAATACAATGTTATAGTCGCTAATATTTAGTTCCTTAAATGGGTCATCGGTAGCAAATCCAGCCTTCTGAACATTCTTTAGAGCGAAGCTATCTGCATCACAGATAATAGTAGCACCCTTGTTCAGCCAACAAGCGTTAGCACGTAGTGCGGCAGGGTTCATTGCCACAAGAACGTCGCAATAGTCCCCTGGGGTGAGTACTGGTACCGAACCCAAGTGAACCTGAAAACCAGAGACCCCAGCTACCGTACCCTGTGGAGCACGAATCTCTGATGGAAAGTCTGGAAAAGTGGAAGTTGAGTTACCCTCCAGCGCACTTGTGTCGCTAAAAAGCACCCCCGTTAGCTGCATACCATCGCCCGAATCTCCCGAAAAACGGACAACGACTTCTTGAATTTGCTGAGCCATAAATTATTGATTTACAATTAATTGTTTGTTTTTTTATCATTCCCACATAACCTTCACTATTACAAATATATAAAATATTTCTTTCCATAAGTACTTTATTTGCATTTTTTTCAGCTATTTTTTATACCTTTGAATTCTCTAAACAAATTATTCTAATGGGTATTTGGAGTTACATATCTCTTGGTATTACCATAATTTACTTTCTAATGGTAGCTGGTGCTGTTTATACAGTGCTCTTCGAAAGGCGTGACCCAACCAAAGCTATTGCGTGGATTGTGGTGATAATTATATTGCCAGTGGTGGGGATGATTTGCTATATCTTCTTTGGTCGGAGTTTCCGCAAGCGCAAGATTTTCAACCTCAAAGGGCTTAAAAATACCCGATATATGGAACTTCGGTCGCAGTGGCAAATAAAAAATATTGATGCCATTGATAACGAAAACATTGACCCACATATCGACATCGTTAAACTCCTGCTCAATAATAGCAATACCCCTATCACATTTAACAATTCAGTAGAGATTCTAAACAATGGCTCTGAAACCTTCGACGCTCTCTTCGACGCACTCAAACAGGCCACTGACCATATCCACTTGGAGTACTATATAATTGATAATGACGATCTTGGCAATAAACTCTCGGATATACTATGCCAGAAGGCTGCCGCTGGGGTTGAGGTGCGACTCCTTTACGACGATGTGGGGTGTTGGTCGCTTAAGAAAAGCTACCTTCGAAGGCTAAAAAAAGCTGGCGTTGAACTCCGCAGCTTTATGCCAGTAGTCTTTCCCTACCTGACCTCGCAGGTAAACTACCGTAACCACCGTAAGATTGTCGTTGTAGATGGTGTGGTTGGATTTATGGGCGGACTCAATATTGCACAAAGGTATCTAGAGGGCAATAAATTAGGCAAATGGCGTGACACTCACCTTAAAATTATGGGGGATGCAGTGCGTATGCTACAAATGACCTTTCTAACAGATTGGTATGCAGCAAGTAAGAAGGAACTAAAAAGCTCTAGCCGTTTCTTCCCCAAGGCTGATATTATTAAGGGTGGGGTGGCAACTCAAATTGCACTTTCGGGGCCCGATAGCGATTATGCTGTGATTATGCAGGGGTTCTTTGCGGCAATCTCTAAAGCAAAAAGCTATATCTATATATCGACACCCTATTTCCTACCTGGGGAATCTCTGCTTACCGCACTCAAGGTTGCGGCTCTTAGTGGGATAGATGTGCGAATAATGTTGCCTGCTCGCTCAGATATGAAGATGGCGCATTGGGCATCTAGATCCTATTTTACGGAGCTACTGGAGGCTAATATCAAGGTTTATTTGTATGAGGCTGGGTTTAACCACAGTAAGTTAATGGTCATTGATGGCACTTTTGGTTCGATAGGTTCGGCGAATATGGATTCACGCAGTTTTGAGGATAATTTTGAGATTACGGCGATGATCTATGATAGGGCTTTAGCCGAGCAGATGCGCACAACGTATCTGGATGATTTAAGGGAGTCTACGCTTTTAACTCTCAGTGGTTGGGAGGGCAGGAAGCGCAAGGATAATTTCAAGGAGGCAGCCGCACGATTATTCACACCGTTATTGTAGTTTAAGGGATGACTTCTTTTGTCATCCCTATATATTGCATACTTTGTGGGTTACAGTAGATTCAAAGTCTGCTCCTTGATTTTTTCTAGTGCATCCTTCATCTGAACAACAATGCGCTGCATCTCAGCGTGATTAGCCTTGCTACCCAAAGTATTAATCTCTCGACCTATCTCCTGAGCAATGAAACCTAGCTTGCGACCAACCTCTTCACTACCCCTTGCAACCTGCTCAAAATAATCCAAATGCTGAACCAAACGCACCTTCTCCTCTGTAACATCAAACTTCTCTAGGTAATAGATAATCTCAGCCTCGAAGCGTGACTTATCAATCTCAGCCTTAGCCTTTTCAAGATTTTCCGCTAGACGAGTACGCACCCTTTCGATACGCTCACCCTCATACTGCTCAACATCCACGAGCAAACTACCAATAGTTGCGATATGTGTCATAATATCATTTAGTAGTGCCACACCCTCATCTTCACGGTGAGCCGACATTGCCTTTGCAGCACTCTCTACAGCAGCGAGCATACCACTGCACTCAGCTTCGGTCATTTCGCTCTTTGCGCTAGTGCTCATAACCTCTGGCATACGCACCACTGCACCAAGCAAAGCATCAGCTGTAACCTCGACACCAAGCTCCTTTATAGACTCCTTTAGGGTATTAAAATAACTGCTGAGAACCTCTTTATTAATCATTGCTGCGCCAGCATCTTGCCCCGAGGAAGCATTCACAAAGACCTCGACCTTGCCACGACGTAGCTCAGCGGTCAAGATACTTCTAATCTTTGTTTCTAGTGCACGGCAATAGCTTGGCATCTTTACAGAAAGGTCAAGCCCTTTGCTATTTACGCTCTTCATTTCGATTTTATGGACTGTGCCAGCAATCACGCACTCGGCACGCCCAAATCCTGTCATTGATTTAATCATCTTTTAATATCTTTTAATATCCTTTAGTTCTAAAATTTTCGGTAGGTACTTTTACTCTATACTCGGTTTCCCCCTTATTGTCATACTCATAGGAACGAATCCACGGGTTCAGCAGTCTAAGTATTTTATAGTTAGTGCCGTAGCGTTTAGCCACCTCGCTCCACTTAATATTCTGTTCCTTGATGGAGACAACCTTAAAGTTCTCGAATGGTTTTTGATAGTCATCTTCACTGAGTATAAAGCCATATTTAGCAGGGTTTTCGCTAACGATTTTAAGAGCCAGTATGCGATACACATAGCGCATAGTCTCTTGTGGCATATAGAGGTCGTAGTAGCTCGAAACACCCTGCTCTTTGGCTCTGCTGCTTACACCACCCACCCCAAGGTTATAACTAGCGGCGGTCATTGTCCAGTTGCCAAAGGTTTTATAGGAGTTTTTAATATACTTTGCAGCTGCACTAGTAGAGAGTTCTATATCAAAGCGAAGGTCTGTATTCTTGCCTGTTTCAAGTCCATAATCTGCTGCAGTCTTTGGCATAAATTGCCATACGCCCGATGCACCGACAACAGAGACTGCTTCGGGGTTCATACCGCACTCTGCCATAGCAAGGTACTTAAAATCCTCAGGCACTGCAGCACCCTTAAGTATCGGTTCGATGATTGCAAAGTAGCGTTTCGAACTTCTCAGCGTACGTAGAGTACTAGAGTGCATATACATAGTCACACTTATCTCTCGTTGCAGGGCTTCTCTTACATCAGGATACTCTAGTGGCACTCTTTCGCCAGCAAAGTAAAGCTCCTCGGGCACATCAGCAAAGAAGGCATTGGCAGGGGTCGGTTGCTTTGCCGCAACAGTAGTAAACGAAAGAAAGAGTAAAAGTAAGAGAGTGTATTTGCGCATTTTGTAAGTTTTTATAATTTTGTGTGTATAATATAAAAGAGCGTAAAGATAATAAAAATAATTAAACCAACACGCAAAATCTTAATAGGGAAATACTGCGAGTAGCGTGCAGCAAAGTACGTACCTATAATATTGCCCACACCGTGCACCAGTCCATAGACCCAGAGCACCTCCTCGGTAAAGGCAAAAACGCCCAATGAAAAGATTGTATAGGGCAGTACCACAAAACCCTTTAGAGCATTTGCCTCGATATAGTCATAGCCCAGCCCCATAATAAAGAGCCACAAGAAGAGATAACCAATACCAATATGAAACGCCCCTCCATAGAAGCCAATAAACAGTAATAGTGTGTAGTGATACCACCTTGGAGCGGTGTGGTTAGATTTTGTGCGTAGTGCTTTGGTTGGGTTAAAAATCAGCACCAATAGCATAAAAAAGAGAATGCCGCAGAGTACCACCGCAAAGAGCTTACTACTGAGCATTCCAACGCATAGACTCCCCACCACCGAACCGATAATTGTAGGAATACTGAGCAGCAGCCCCACTCGATAATCCAGCTTACCTTGGCGCAGGAACTCCCCTGACATAGTAATGGTTTGTGCCAATACCGAAACTCGGTTAGTGGCATTTGCAACAGGTAGATCTACACCCATAAAGGTGTATAGCGCAAGGGAGATACTAGCTCCTGCACCTGCAAAGGTATTGATTACCCCTACAATAATACCTGCACAAATTAGTAAAAAATATTCCATACATACTACAAATGCAACGAGAAGCTATCGGCATCTAGGTATGCTGCAAAACCAGCCCTAAACTCTCGAAGTTTCACGAGCGAAAGTTCCGCTACCGCTTCACATACTTGGTAAGGCTCTGCTTCGGCTAGGGGTTGCCCCATATAGTCTAGTATAACACTGTCACCGCTATAGGCGTTCTTAGGGTCTGTGCCAACTCTATTTACGCCAATGGTGTAGGCAAGGTTTTCAATGGCACGTGCTCTAAGCAGCGTGCTCCACGCATAGGAACGAACATCTGGCCACGATGCGATATATATCAATGCATCATACTCATTGTCCACATTGCGTGAGTAGACCCCAAAGCGCAAATCATAGCACACCAATGGGCATATCCTAAAACCACGGTACTCTATAATCACCCTCTCTGTGCCAGCTGTATAGTGATTATTCTCACCTGCCATAGCAAAGAGGTGACGCTTGTCGTAAGAGGTTATTTCTCCTTCGGGGGTGATGAAAAATAGACGGTTATAGTACATAGAATCTTGCTCCACGGCAGCCGAAAAGATAAGTGCTTTTCCAGACTCTATTGCAAGGGCAATCATCTGAGCAACGACACTACTTTGCATAGTGACAGCGATTCTTTCGGGCGACATCGAAAAGCCCGTAAGGCACATTTCTGGCAGCACCACAAGTTCTCCACTTGAGGCTATTACACGGCGTTTTATTTCGCTTAGGTTGCCGCTAACATCCTCCCACTTCACGTCAAGCTGTAGGGTCGAAACCCTTAAAGTATGATTTATAGACATTGAGTATTGAAAATAATTATTTATAATATGGCTCAAAAGTAGAAAAAAATCCGTAACTTTGCATCAAATTTAACAACTTTTTTTTATGAATATCGGAGAATATAACACCCTAACCATTGCACGCCAAACCCCTAATGGACTTTATCTTGAAGACCAAGAGCAAAACGAAGTACTGCTTCCTAATAGGTATATCCCCGAGGAAGTGAGCGAAGGATGGGCGATTGGTGACAGCCAACGTGTCTTTGTTTATATGGACTCTGATGATAGGGTTGTGGCTACCACCGAAACTCCTTATTTGACTGTCGGTGAGGTTGCAAAGCTCGAAGTTGTTGCAGCAGGGCGCATCGGTGCATTTGTGGACTGGGGTTTGCCTAAGGACTTGCTAGTGCCTCACGCCAACCAAATTCGTCCACTCTCGAAGGGTGAGAGCGTGCTGGTATATGCCTATCTTGATAATACTACGGGGCGAATTGTTGGCTCTGCTAAACTAAATAGACACATCAATAACGAAGAGATTACAGTAGCGGTAGGCGAAGAGGTTGATATTGTTGTGGCACAACGCAGAGATATGGGCTACCGAGTGGTGATTAATAATAAGCACTGGGGGATGATCTATTTCTCAGAGATTTTCAGTGATATTTTTCCAGGTCAGAAGCTAAAGGCGTGGGTGCGTAAGATCACGGAAGATATGCGTATTGATCTTAGTTTACAGCAGCGTGGCTTTGACCAAGTAAAGGTTGCTAGCGATGCTTTGGTGCAGTTGTTGGAGGAAAATGACGGTGAGATTTCAGTAGGCGACAAGAGTGATGCCGCTGAGATTCAGATGATGTGCGGCGTGAGTAAGAAGGTCTTTAAACGAGCGGTTGGCTATTTACTTGCAGCGGGCAAGGTTGAGGCAGGTGCATTCACCACAAAGCTAAAGGGCTAAATTCTAGGATATTTATGTCACGAACGAGTTAGATGTAAATAACATAAAAAAAATATTTGTTGCGCATTGGTAAATAAAAATTTATTTACCAATGCGCAATATTTGATTTAATACACTAAATTAATATACTGATAGATAGATAGATAGATAGATAGATTTTTTCTATAAAAAAAGGTTTGTTTTTTAGAATTTTATTGCATAACTTTACGGCGTGTGAATACACCCTTTTGGTGTAAAGGGGCTAAT
>JAWXTM010000059.1:0-11247 GCA_044433505.1 Rikenellaceae bacterium | reverse complement strand
CATCGTTCACGGTGATGCTCGATGCACCTGCTGGCAGTTGTGGCTGAATATTGATAACCTTACGTCTAAGCTCATCCCACTTCGCAGGCATTCTATCAGGAGCAATGTCGGGGTTAAGGTCAATGGTAATCTTCGAGATTCCGAAGTAGGACTCCGACTTGATTTTGTCGACTTCGCTCATAGATTGAATCTCTCGCTCAATAGGCTCGGAGATTAGTGTCTCGACCTCTTGAGGCGTTGCTCCAGGGTATTGAGTAATAAGCACAGCGGTCTTTATCACAAATGGAGAATCCTCCTTTTTGGGTAACTCGAAGAATGAGAAGATGCCGCCGAGAAGGATAATCGTCAATAGTAGATAGATTACCTTCTTATTCTCAATCGAGTATTTTGGTATGTTAAACATCTCTTATATCTTTAGTCTGCTAATACTTTAACCTTTTGATTGTCTATTAGATATGATGCACCTGCGGCAACTATTCTGTCACCAACTTTCACATCACCCTCTACAACCAACATATCTTCACCGATAATAATTCCATTATCTGTTACGTGTCTACGCTCTACGCTCTTACTTGTTGGATTGTAGCAGAATACCGATTTTTGGTTATTCTCATTATCGTAAACTACTGCTGAGATTGGCACTGTTATAGAGTTTTTGTATTGAGAAGAACTCTCTACAACGAGTCTCACACGACACGAGAATCCAACAGAGATTTTATAATCACCAGAATTAAACCTCTCGTCTGTAATCTTTAGATAGACAGGCACTCCTGCACCATTATTCGATGCCTCCACATACTCCTTTACCTCAGCCTCAAAGCGTTCGCCCTTATAAACATCAAACTCAACATAGAGCTTGCTGCCTTTGGATAGGTACTCAACGTTTGTTTCTGGGATTGTAAAGTGTATTTGAAGCGATTTTGGATTTATTAGTCGAACTACTGGCGCACCCGATTGAACTCGTTGATAACCTTCAACATATTTCTGCTGGATAAATCCATCAAAAGGAGCAATAATCTTTGTGTCGGCAAGGATGTTTTTCATCGTCTCATAAGCTGACTCTGCACCTATATAGGCTGCCTCGAAGCTCTCTGCCTCGTGAGCAGAGATAGCATCTTTTTCAAGAAGTCTCCCAGCTCTTTCGGCTTGAGATTTTGCCTTAATGTAGATTGCATTTTGTGCATCAAGCTCCAACTGGAAATCTTGAGGGTCAATCTCTGCAATGACCTCTCCTCGTCTGACCTTCTGACCCTCAATCACATTCATCTTGGTAATGTAACCGCCCATCTTAAAGGCGAGGTTGCTAAACTCATCGGGTGTAACCAATCCAGAGAAAGACTTTTCGAAACTCGCCAGAGATTCAACTTGGTGTAGCTTGACAGGTCTGGTGATCTTCGTCTCGGTGCTACTTTCAGCGCACGAGCTAAGTAAAACGGCCCCCAAGAGTAGGGCTATAGATTTGTTCATATTCATTGTTTTTTTGATAATTACATTATTATTTTGGCTACAAAGTTACGGCTAAAGATTGAGCAAATATAGGATTTCGGGTGTCGTCTATCCCGTATTTTGGTTGTCTATCACACGCACGTAACAATACGGCTCTCTATTAATTCCAAATGGTAATATTTATATTGAGAATAATAGCACAATAACATAGTATCTCAATGCCTTTATTTACTCCTGTAATTTCTGCACCCATTTCTCCCGAAACTCATTAGTGAGCTGCACAATCTCGCCACCAATGGCAGCCAATTCTATGGTCAATCCTTCCAATTTATAGATCATCGCCATCGCTCGTTTCTCGCTAAATTGTGTCCGCATTGTCATCACTACTTGGTTGTAATTGACACCAACACTACGGAATTGACCGTATAAAGTCGTTAGTTTTTGGTAATAATCGTGATAAGAATTGTCGATTTTTATCACCTTAAAGCTCTCATTAAAGACCCTTGCTGTTGGCATTTGGCGCAAACGAGCCTGCCTGCGAAGGCAGACCTAAAAGCATTATCGAAATGTCTTATGTCGGTACATCTCATAAGTACGGCTGTGAATTCGGGTGCAAAGTTACAGCTCCAAATAGGAAAATGCAGAATGGTGAATAACGCCACATATATCCATATCGACGCCACTTATACGCAGAAAAAAAAATGATGCAAATATTCTCTTTCGAAGGTTAGTTCCGCTAAGGTTTGCTTTTCTTTCAGAGATTCGATAGCTACTTTAGCCTTGAAACTCGCACTAAAGTTTTTCTCGTACGTTTGTCATACCGCAAAGTTAATAATCTTTAAGCATAACTTGTGGTCCTAATTTCTGGGAGTAGCATACAAAGATGGATGCTCTTTGTGCATTCTAGCTGCACTAGCTTATTTATTTGTTGTGATAATTTTTTCGGCTCGCTCTCGAATGCGGTCTCTGAGATGCTGGGGCTCTAGTATTTCTACTGTGTCGGCGAACTCCAATAAAGCAGTTTCCAACTCATAATTGTATGCTATCTTCAACTCTATTATTACATACCCATCGCCACTCTTAACGAGCTTCTGAGAGTGATGCAGAGGTTTGGTAGCTATGAAGTTATAACGCTTAGAATCTATTTTGAGACGTATGCGCTCAGGCTTTAATGCAATATTCCTTGTGACCCCTAAAATATCATCGAAGAACTCCTCTAAATCAATATTCTCGTTCACAATAAACTGGGTTGATATAGGCTCAAACCTATCTATGCGGTCTATGGCAAGAGTGAGTAATCGACTCTCCATCCCCTCAACTACCGACAAGCCCACGATATACCAACGTGAAGCGTGCTGTTTGAGGGCATAAGGATGGATTATATAGCTGCGAACTTGCCCGAAAGCTGGGTGATACTCAATGCTAAGTGGTTGGTGTGATATGGTTGCTGCAAACAATCCTGAGAAGTGTTCCAGACCACGCAAATATGGGTTCTGCTCAAAGAAAACGATATTTTCAATATCTTGATGCTCCAGCTTAAAGTTAGTCTCAAAACGAGCCAACGACTCCTCCAACCAATCAAACTGAGGTAGCCCCTTGAACCTCGATAGCATAAGCATCGTACTCTGCAACTGTTCCGACTCTGAGCGAGACAAAGGTTGTTGGTTTATCGAGAACTCTTTATCCTCATAGCGGTAATAAGTTTTAAGACCATCCTTATGGCGAGCAAGGGGGATAGAATAGCCCTCCTCGCTCTCCATAAAGGTTATATCATCAAATATCTGTCTACGCTTTACACCATCAGCTATTCCAGTGAAATCATATATAGCAGCGGCACACGCATCTATCAAATCCTCAATAAAGAATTTGCGTCCAAAGTTCGAGAAACATTTGTCTAACGCCTGATAGCGTATTGTTGCGTGTTTGTTGGTTGCCATAGTGCTAACAAAGTTATAATAATTTTTCACTTGATCAAAATTTTCTACAGCTTATGCAGCTAGAATGCACACAAATAAGTTTATTTTGCATACAAAAGGACTCCCACTCCTTGCAACTACAATAATTTTTAATTAACTTTACTGAGAGATATAAATTAGAAAGGATACCTCTAACTCCATCAAAATCTACATAACAGATGATAATTTCGCACGTTCGCCCACCCTACGACGACTCAGAAGAGTGGTCATTGCAGTCAAATGAAGACCATTCGAGGGGAGTTTCTCACCTAGCTGCAATTTTTGCCAATGAATTTGGGCTATCCGATATAGCACGCATCGCAGGGCTACTACACGACAAAGGCAAGGAGCAGCAAGCATTCCAGTCCTACATAAAGCAGGTCTCAGGCTACGACACTACCCTGCCTCAACAGCCCAAAGCTCCGCACGCCTATGTCGGAGCTCTAATTGCCAAGAAACTATATCCACAATTCTACCCATTATTGAGCCCTATAATAATTGGTCACCACAGAGGCTTGTATGACTTCTCAGAGTTCGTAGCTAAGATGCAGGAATCGAAGATGCCTTGTGATGTTGTCATTGATGGTATGACAGAGATCTCAACTCCACAGATTACTGGCACACCAAACGACATTCACCATATTATCAGGCAACTATTCTCTTGCTTAGTAGATGCTGACTGGTTGGACACTGAACTGTTTATGAATGCTGGCAATGCTCAACTACGTGGGAATTATTTAACTATGGCTGAGCTATCTGTAAAGCTGAACAACTACCTAGACACTCTCAAATGCAACGCCCCCCTCACCCCGCTAAACAAAATTAGAGATAATATTCAACAACTATGCTATAAGAGTGCAGACTCACCTACTGGGTTCTACAGCCTTTCGGTACCCACTGGTGGGGGCAAAACTCTATCTTCGCTGTTATGGGCTGTTCATCATTGCATTAAGCACAATAAAAGACGGATAATTATTGCCATACCTTATACCTCTATTATCACTCAGACTGCTCAGATTTTACGTGAGGTATTTGGCTCAGAAAATGTGCTGGAACACCACTCTGCAACAGACCCTCTGAAAAGCAAGGATAAAAATGAAGCAATAAGGCAAAAACTAGCCACAGAGAATTGGGACTATCCTATTATAGTGACTACCAATGTTCAACTCTTTGAATCAATCTAGTCTAATCGCACATCAAGTTGTCGCAAACTACACAATATCTGCAATAGCGTTCTGATTTTGGACGAGGTACAGGTTCTACCACTTGAATATCTACAACCAATTATAGATAGCTTAAAAAGTTATCAAAGAGTATTTGGAGTATCTGTATTGTTTACTTCGGCTAGTTTACCTGCTTTTAGGAACACAATTCTAGATGAGGCGTTTAAGAAATCTAGTAGACAGAAATCGCCTCTTAGTGGTTTTAGCGAAATTAAGGAGATAATACCTGAGAATCTAGAACTGCATAAATTATTACAGCGAACAGAGCTTCATTTTGATGAGCATACAAGTAGCTATGATGATATAGCGGAACGTATTGCCTCTCACCCACGAGTGCTTTGCGTTGTAAATACCCGTAAGGATGCTTTAGAGATTTTCAGTCGTTTGCCTGATGATGGTTATAATATCCATCTATCTAGGATGATGTGCTCTAAGCATTTAGCCACAACTATCGCCAAAATTAAAGAGATTTTAGAACAAGACCACACCACCCCAATTAGAGTTATCTCCACTCAGCTTATCGAGGCAGGTGTGGATATTGACTTCCCAGTAGTTTATCGCCAAGAGGCTGGATTAGACTCTATATTGCAAGCAGCTGGCAGATGCAATCGAGAGGGAAAGATTGAGGGGCTTGCCCCTGTTTATATATTTAAGTTGGATAGAGCCAGTCCACGAGGATTTATTTCTCACGGCATTAACTCTTTAAAGAATATGACCGATATATCAGACTGGTATTCGCCCGAAACAATGATTAAGTACTTTGTTCAGCTGTATAGTCGTACTAATACTTTTGACAAGGCTAAAATCGAAGATAAGCTATATAACCCCTTACCTGAATTTGAAACTGCAAGTAAAGAATTCAGATTGATAGATGATAACACAATGACTGTGATAGTGAATTATGGTAAGAGTGCGGAATTAATAGCCCAATTAAAGGCAAATGGAATTAACTATAGTTTGCGCAAGGAGTTACTACAGTATAGCGTAAATCTCAGAGAGTACGATTTTAACATATTAAAGCAAAGTAATATAGTAGAAGAAGTCGTAAATAGCATCTATTTCTTAACCGATAAAAAACAATATGACAATAAAATAGGATTAAAACTACAAAGCCACTTTTTAGAAGAAATACTAATTAAATAAACCACAATAATATGGAATACACACACAAAGAATTTTGTTTGGAGGTGTGGGGCGATTTAGCCTGCTTTACCCGTCCAGAGCTAAAGGTTGAGCGTGTCAGCTACGATGTTATAACGCCATCGGCTGCACGTGCCATCTTCGACGCGATACTCTACAAACCTGCCATTCGCTGGGAGGTTACACGCATCGAGGTGCTGAGCCCTATCAAATGGACTTCGATTAGGCGTAATGAAGTCGGGGCTGTAGGCACTCCTAAAACCAAAGTAATTTACATCGAAGAGAAGCGACAACAACGTAATGCACTGATGCTTCGTGAGGTACGTTACAGAATCTACGCTAAACTTATTTTCATTCCATTGTCAGAGCGCAAAGTTCCACAAAGGCAAAATGACCCAGACGACAAACCTAATAAATACTTTGAGATGTTTGAACGCAGGGCATCAAAGGGGCAGTGTTTTAATCAGCCCTATCTAGGTACACGGGAGTGTTCAGCGTACTTCGAGTTGATTAGCGATGAGGCTCAAAAAATTAATCAACCTATTGCCGAAGATCGAGATTTAGGAATTATGCTCTATGATATGGATTTTAGCAATCCTAAGAATATCACAGCAATGTTTTATAGGGCAAATATGAAACAAGGCGTAATTGAAGTTCCACCATTAAACAGCGAGGATATACTACGATGATACTAAAAGCACTATACGACTATTACCACCGTAGTGGTTCACTTGCTCCACAAGGTATGGAGTACAAGGAAATAGCATTCCTAATTGTCATTGATAAAGAGGGTAATTTTTTGCGCTTAGAAGATAGGCGAATTGATAATAAAACTAGCTCTAAATTCTTAGTTGTTAAAGGAATACGTTCAGGAGTAACACCTAAACCTTATATCTATTGGGATAATGTAGAGTATGTATTGAATTATACAAAACTTCATAAAGAATTATCTGAGGAAGAGAACCTGAAAGAGAAATTAGTCAAAGAACGTGACGAAGCAATTGAAAAAGCGCAAAACAAGCATAATGCACTTATAGCGAAATATAGCTCTATTTCTCAACAATTTTCCGATAACGAGCAATTTAGGGCGGTGTCATTGTTTTTTGAAGACAACCACCTTAGTGAAGTGTACGAAGACCCTCTTTGGGAGGCAATAGTAAAGAAACCTACTGTGAACCTTTCGTTCTTAGTAGAGGGTGAACTTAGTATTGTTGCTGAACATAATGATCTACAAGCATTAATTGTTGAAGAACCAACAGACGATAATAAAGTAAAGAATCTATCAACCTGCCTAATCACAGGCAATAGCTCAACACTTATCGAAAGTACTACACCAACTGGGATTCCAGGAGGTCAAGCTACTGCTAGGCTTGTAGCTTTTCAAGTAAATTCAGGTTATGACTCTTATGGCAAATCAAAGGGACTAAATGCTTCTATTTCAAAAGAAGCAGAAGCGTGCTACACGACAGCACTAAATAAGTTACTGGCCAAAGATTCACGTAATAAATTCTACATAGGTTCTCGAACATTCCTATTTTGGGCATCGTCGAATAGTGAAGCTGCAAAAGAAGTTGAGGATAGTATTTTCACACTCTTTGGTTTTAAAGCTGAGCAAGATGATAATCCTAACAAAGGAATCGAACAGGTAGAAAAATTCTTTAAGTCAATATTTTCGGGGGTAACTAAAAGCTCAACTGATGATAAATTCTACTTTCTAGGACTTGCTCCAAACTCAGCTCGTATTGCAGTGGTGTATTGGGCAGAAACTCCTATTAAAGAGTTTGCAGGATTATTATTACAGCACTTCGATGATTTTGAAATTGCAGATACTCGCAAAGAAAAACGACCTTACAAAGGCTTGTACAATATACTAAGTGCAGTCACGCTAAACGGCAAAGTTTCGGAGTGTCAACCAAACCTACCAGAGAATGTAATGAAGAGTATGCTGCAAGGTTTGCCATATTCTTATTCGCTTTTCAGCTCTGCTATTTCACGCATACGTGCCGAGCAAAGCATCACAATCACTCGTGCTGCAATAATCAAAGCCTACCTAAATAGATTAACTAACGATAACAATAAAAAAATTACAATCACAATGGACAAAGAAAACAAAAACCAAGGCTACCTATGTGGTAGACTTTTCGCCACACTAGAGTACCTGCAAGACAGAACTGGCGCAAGCACCATCCGCTCTCGATATATGACTGCGGCATCGGCTACTCCTGCATCTGTATTTGCTACGCTACTGAACCTATCGGTTCACCACTCTGAGAAACTAGACAAAGGATCGCAAATCTTTTTCGAAAACATCAAGGCAGAGATAATCTCTGCAATCTCACCTGAGGGTTTCCCTGCCCACCTTGATATTCAAGACCAAGGACGCTTTATGGTAGGGTACTATCACCAAAGACAAGTATTCTATACTGCAAAAGAAAAACCAACTGAAACAAACGAACAATAATAACCTAAAAATTTATAAAACAATGACAACTGTAAATAACAAAATCGACTTCGTATATATCTTTGACATTCAAGATGGCAACCCAAATGGTGACCCAGATGCAGGTAACCTACCAAGAGTAGATCCAGAAACTGGTATGGGTCTAGTAACAGATGTGTGCCTGAAGCGCAAGGTTCGCAACTATGTTCAAGTGGCAAAAGGATGCTCAGAGGGCTTCGATATTTTTATTAAAGAAAAAGCGGTACTAGATAATTTAGTAATAGAGATATATAAAGATATTACAGAAAAGAAAAACAAAGCAGAAACTGATAAAGAAGCTAGAGAAAGACTGTGCAGAAAATATTATGATATTCGCACCTTTGGTGCAGTTCTAGCAACTAAAGATAAGCAAGGTCAAGTTAGAGGTGCAATCCAGCTTACTTTTTCTCGCTCTATCGAACCAATTGTAACTCTTGAACACTCTATTACTCGTATGGCTTCAACTAAGGATGATGGAACTGGTAAGACTATGGGGCGCAAATCAACAGTGCCCTACGGACTGTACGTTTGCCACGGCTTTATCTCTGCAAATCTAGCAAAAGATACAGGCTTTAGTGGTGAGGATTTGGAACTATTTTATAGCGCACTTGCAAATATGTTCGACTGCGATAGGTCAGCTGCTCGTGGGCTGATGAGTGCGCAAAAACTGATTCTATTTACCCACGATTCTGAACTTGGGAATGCCCCTGCTAACAAACTCTTTGATTTAGTGAAAATCGAGAAAAATAGTGCAGAGGTTGCTCGTAGTTTCGCTGATTACACAGTTACTATAGACCGTGATTCATTGCCTAGCGGAGTGAGCGTAACTGAGAAGTTCTAATAATGAACTACAGTGAGGAAGATATGCTAATGCTGTCGGGGATACAACACTTCGTGTTTTGTCCCCGACAGTGGGCATTGATACACATTGAACAACAATGGAGCGACAACCACCTCACAACCGAAGGGAATATCCTGCATATCAATGTCGACAATCCTCATTATCGGCAAAAAAATGGCGAGCATATTACCTTGCGCTCACTCCACATCGCTTCGAAAGAGCTAGGACTCTATGGCATAGCCGATGCAGTGGAGCTAATCCCAGCTGAGGACGAACTAAACTCAATCACTCACCAACGTTATAGCGGAAGATGGCTACCTATCCCTGTTGAATACAAAAGGGGGCATAGCAAGATTAGTCATTGCGACAGGGTACAGCTTACAGCACAAGTCATAGCCCTTGAAGATATGTATGGCGTAGAAATAAACCACGGTGCAATATTCTACTGGGAAAACCGCCGCAGAGAGGTTGTCCCCATTACCCAAGAGCTTCGAGTGTTAACACAGAAGATGGCAGATGAAATGCACCAAAAAGAGGATTTTATTTTTCGAGGGCGCAATCGTCGACCAGCCTTGGATGCGGTCAATACCCTGCTATCATTTGTTTATACTCTGATAGCAAATGACGTTGCAGCTGCTTTGGAAACGGTTGGTTTAGACCCTTATGTTGGTTTTTTGCATACGCTTCGTCCTGGTCGCACTTCATTGGCTTTGGATTTAATGGAAGGGTTTAGGGCATATCTTGGAGATCGGCTAGTTTTGAGTTTGATTAATCGGCGACAAATTACTATTCGAGATTTTATATATCAAGGTGAGAGTGGTGTTATACTGAGTGATAATGGTCGCAAGACTGTTCTAAGTGCTTGGCAGAACCGCAAGAAGGAACAAATCACCCATCCCTATCTCGAGGAACGTATTCCGATTGGATTACTGCCTTATGTTCAAAGTATGCTTCTAGCGAGATGCGTACGAGGCGAGTTAGATGATTATCCTGTTTTTATCATTAAATAAAAATTAGTGCAACTATGATGGTTTTAGTAACGTATGATGTAGAAACAATCACCCCCAAGGGTAGGTGGCGTCTACGCAAGGTATCGAAGGAGTGTTTAAATTATGGACAGCGAGTCCAGAATTCAGTATTTGAGTGTGTTGTCAGCGAATCACAGTTGATAATGTTAGAATCAAAGATTCGAGGTATTATTGATATGGATGTAGATAGCGTACGATTTTATAGACTAGGCAAAGGTTATGAGAGAAAGATAAAGGTATTGGGCAAGGTAACTTCATATAGCGTTACAGAGCCACTAATTATCTAGTGCGAATATTTAGTATTGCAAAAAGGAGGATATTTTCGCACATTCTGAGAATAAGGCAGTTATGATATTAATATCGGATTTTATTTGGAGATAATAGCAAAAAGTATTATCTTCGCAAAGTAAGGGACGTATATCTCTATCTATGAAACATATACAACCCATACTATCGCACCCTCCGTGGGTGCGCGGATTGAAACGATGCACGCACTTGTATATATCGCATTAGTTTGTAATCGCACCCCCCGTGGGTGCGCGGATTGAAACGGCAGCTACTCTAGCACCTAAAAGAGCTATCAAACATCGCACCCCCCGTGGGTGCGCGGATTGAAACTAACGTTTTCGCAAATTCTAGCGTTAAAGCAATCCATCGCACCCCCCGTGGGTGCGCGGATTGAAACAACGTCAAGGTTAACCCCCTCATAATACCCAATATCATCGCACCCCCCGTGGGTGCGCGGATTGAAACTAGCGTTAAAGCAATCCAAAAGATAAGCTATGATATCGCACCCTCCGTGGGTGCGCGGATTGAAACCACTTATTTGTACGGTAAATAGGATCGCCAAACAATCGCACCCTCCGTGGGTGCGCGGATTGAAACTGCTTATTGCATTGCGAGCGGTTAAGGGATCAAATCGCACCCTCCGTGGGTGCGCGGATTGAAACACCTCTGTATGGGTTGGATTATATGGATGTTGATATCGCACCCTCCGTGGGTGCGCGGATTGAAACTTTAAAGTTGGCATTGTTGTGTTTTTAAGTTAAAATCGCACCCTCCGTGGGTGCGCGGATTGAAACTTGGTACATACTTCGCTCAAATCCACATCTAGCATCGCACCCCCCCCCCGTGG
>JAWXTM010000058.1:0-11341 GCA_044433505.1 Rikenellaceae bacterium | reverse complement strand
ATACTCAGCTTCGAAGGCTAGCTCCGACCATTTTGTTAGAGCCTTTCACGATACGTATGGTATGCCAACCGTGATTACTAATTGTTCGAATAATTATGGACCTTATCAATTTCCAGAGAAATTGATACCGCTCTTTATCAATAATATATGTCAGGGCAGGGAGCTTCCAGTCTATGGCGAGGGGCTTAATATTCGGGATTGGTTGTATGTTGAAGATCACGCCCGTGCTATTGATGTGATATTTCATAGGGGTAGGGTAGCTGATACTTATAATATTGGGGGGTTCAATGAGTGGCGCAATATTGATTTGATACGGGTGATTATAGCAACTGTAGATAGGCTTTTGGGGAATCCTCAGGGGCATTCGTTGGGGTTGATTACTTATGTTAAGGATCGGGCTGGTCACGATTTGCGTTATGCTATTGATTCGACTAAGTTGAAGGAGGAGTTGGGGTGGGAGCCATCTTTGCAGTTTGAGGAGGGTATAGAGAGGACTGTTCGTTGGTATTTGGAGAATGCAGAGTGGGTAGGAGGAGTGGCAAGTGGTGAATATGAGCGTTATTATTCTATGATGTATTTATAGTTGTAGTATAACAGACTTTCGTCATAAAAAAATCTATGCCCCCCTAAAATAATCACTAATCCTCGCTCAAACGCTGCAACTGCTCCCTATATGCACTAAGTACCCTAGACTTGCTCACAAATCCATCATACCTGCCCTCACTATCCACTACTGGCATATTCCACAACCCAGACTGCTCAAACCTATCAACAATAGTCCGTGCACTATCCCCCTGCCTAATAATCTCAGTGGAATGGCTCATATAGCTCCTTAGTGGAGTATTGTCCCACAGCTCAGACTTAAACATATCCTCACGTATATCATCCAAATATATCACCCCACGAAGCACCCTATTGCCATCAATCACCGCAAAAATATTGCGTGAGGAAGCCGCCACTGCATCAATTAAATCGTGGAGAGTACCATCGCTACGAACAGTAGCAAAATCGTGCTCAACAAGCCTATCAAGCGCAATAAATTGCAGTGCATTTTCATCTTTATTATGCGTCAGCAGTTCGCCACGCAGCGCAAGTCGTTTAGTGTAGATAGAGTATGGTTCGAAGTAATAGCTCAGCGCAAATGATACTGCCGAAGCTAGCATAAGTGGCAGGAACAGCTGGAAACCACCCGTAAGCTCAGCCACCAAGAACATCGAAGTGATAGGTGCTTTCATAACACCACTCATAATAGCCGCCATACCAACGAGTGTGAAGCTACCCTCGGGAAGTCCTGCATCGAAGCAATAGTTGCACACCACCGCAAAGAGATAGCCCATCATAGCACCAAAGAAGAGCGACGGTGCGAATGTACCACCGACCCCTCCCGAGGCGTTTGTTACGGTCATTGCAATGACTTTAAAGAAGAGTATTCCAAGGACGTAGAGCACCAGCGTTAGCATATTATCCGATATGCCAAAGAAGAGTGAGTGGTTGAAGATGGTGGTGGTATCACCCTCCAGCAGTCCTGTAATTGAGGTATATCCTTCGCCATATAGCGGAGGGAATATAAAGATTAACAGCCCTAGTACAAGACCTCCACAGAGCACCTTTAGCCATACTTTTTTATACTTCTTGAAGTACCCCTCTAACCACATTGTAGTATTGGAGAAGAAGTAGCTCAATACACCCCCCAGCACCCCTAGCACCCCATAGAATACGATATTGTCGAGGTGAAACACAGGAGTATAATTACCAAAGAATGGTTCTATGCCCACCATTAGGTATGTGGCAGTAGCAGCCGTAACCGATGCAATAAGCAGTGGCACGACGCTAGTGAAAGTAAGTTCTAACATCAAGACCTCAAGCACAAATGCAAAGCCTGCGATGGGTGCTTTGTAGACTGCTGCAATGGCAGCTGCAGCACCGCATCCGACAAGTAGCGTCAGGAGGTTGTAGCGCAATCTTAAAAACTGCCCAAGGTTGCTACCAATAGCCGCCCCAGTAAGTACAATAGGAGCTTCCGCCCCAACCGAACCACCAAAGCCAATGGTAGTGGCACTCGAAATAACTGAGGTGTAGGTATTATGGCTTTTGATTCGGGATTTTCGCCTAGAGATTGCATAGAAGATGCGAGTAACGCCGTGCGATATATCATCTCTGACATAATACCTCACAAAGAGCACAGTCAGAGCAATACCAATAGTAGGAAAGACTAGATAGACCCAGTTCTCATTCTCTGCATTGCTAAAGGAGTTGGCAATGTTTTGCACTAGGTGTATTGCTTCTTTAAGCAAATGCCCAGCAATAGCAACGAGCACCCCAACCACAATAGCTAGGATAAACATCAGACGCTTCTGGGGCATACGCCTCAGAAGTTGCAATATAGGTAGTGTGAGTCTTCGTAGTGGTCTTCCCATTATAATACTTCTATTCCACGTTTTTCTAGTTCGCTGAGTCCTATATCTTTTAGTAGGTATTTTTGCACTTTGCCGCTAGCCGTTACAGGGTAGCTATCCACAAAGAAGATATATTTTGGCACTTTATAGCGTGCAACCTTACCATTACACCACAGTGTCAGGTCGTGTGCAGAGAGTTTCTCTCCACTCTTTAGGCACACATAGGCAGCCACCTGCTCGCCATACTTTGGCGAAGGTAGCCCTGCCACCTGAACGCTCTCAATAGCAGGGTGAGTGAGCAGGAAGTTTTCAATCTCTTGAGGGTAGATATTCTCACCCCCACGTATAATCATCTCTTTGATACGCCCCGTAATGCGGAAGTATCCATTCTCGTCCATCACTCCAAGGTCGCCACTATGCAAGAATCCCTCGCTGTCGATGCAGGCTGCCGTAGCCTCTGGATTATTGTAGTAGCCCTTCATAATATTATATCCTCTGCAACACATCTCGCCAATTTCGCCCACTTCGCAGATCTCGTTCGTTTCAGGATTTTTTACTGCCACTTCTATATTAGGCAGTGCACGCCCAACGCTCTCACAGCGAAGCAGCAGCGAATCGCTAGTGCGTGTTGAGGTCATCCCAGGTGAGGTTTCAGTAAGCCCATAGACGCTGGTAATACCCTTAATATGCATCTTGTCGACCACTTGTTGCATATACTCAATCGGGCAGGGTGCGCCAGCCATAATGCCAGTACGCAGGCTAGTGAGGTCAAAGACATCGAACATAGGGTGGCTAAGTTGCGCCACGTACATTGTCGGTACGCCATAGAGCGACGTGCACCTCTCCTTTTGGATTGCAGCAAGCACGCTCATAGGTTCAAAGTCCTCGATAACTACCATTGCCCCACCGTGAGTAACAACGGCACATACCCCTAGTACACAGCCAAAGCAGTGGAATAGCGGTACGCAGAGCAGTAGCCTGTCCTTTGGGGTGTACTCCATACAGTCGCCAATCGAGACCCCGTTATTTACTATATTATAGTGGGTAAGCATCACTCCCTTCGGAAAGCCAGTAGTCCCCGAAGTGTACTGCATATTGGCAACGTCATAGCACGATACTTGTGCGCTACGAGCCTCAAGCTCCTGGTCACTTACCTTGTGAGCAAATTCATTAATCTCAAGGTTAGAGTACATACCACGGTGGTGCTCATACCCAAGGTAGATAACATTTCGTAGTGCTGGGAGTCTTTGAGATCTTAACTCGCCACGCTCTTGGGTCTTAAGCTCAGGCACAATCTCATTAATAATAGAGATGTAGTTACTATCACGGAACTTATCCATCAGACACATAGTGTGAATATCTGCATTTTTCATTAGATACTCAACCTCGGTGATTTTTAGGTTGGTGTTAACGGTCACTAGTACTGCACCAATCTTAGAGCAGGCAAACATAATTAGTGGCCATTCTGGGACATTTTTAGCCCATACGCCGACTTTATCACCCTTTTCAACGCCAATGGACATTAAAGCCTTTGCTACACGGTTTGCTCGGCGGCAGAACTCAGAGTAGCTTAATCTTAGTTTTCTGTAGGGATAGACAAAGAAATCTGCATCGGGTTGCACCTCAGCCCAGTGCTCTGCCCATCCGTGGAGTGTTAGTTCAGTCATAATAATTGTGGTTTTTTGGTAGAAAAAAGCCTAACGGAGAATGGTTAGCGTTCTTCGTTAGGCATATCTTCTTACTAGTTAATATTTTATGGCACAGATCATATCCTCTACCATTGTATCGAGTTCCCACTTAGGATTCCATCCCCACTCTTGCCTTGCGCAACTATCGTCTAGTAGGTCAGGCCAGCTAGCGGAAATAGCATCCTTTACAGGGTCTACTTTATATTCATATTCAAATGTTGGAATTTTTTCCTTAATCTTGGCAAATAAAATCTCTGGATTAAAACTCATAGCCGTCACGTTGTAGCCATTACGGTGGAGGAGTCCCTCGCTTGGGGCAACCATCAGGTCGTGCAGTGCATCGAGCGCATCTGGCATATACATCATATCCATAGCACGGTCACTAGGAATAGGACAGATAAACTTTTCGCCCTTTGCAGCACTGTGGAAAACCTCCACAGCATAGTCAGTAGTACCTCCACCTGGCAAAGCAGTGCTAGAGATAAGCCCTGGGAATCTCACCGAACGAGCATCCACCCCAAACTTTTCGAAGTAGTAGTTCGAGAGCAATTCACCTGCCACCTTACACACTCCGTACATAGTATTAGGGTGCATAGCAGTATCCTGTGGTGTCATTACCTTAGGAGCATCGGGGCCAAAAGCACCAATGGAGCTTGGTGTAAAGACCTTGCAACCATAACTCTTAGCAACCTCCAGAGTGTTCATCAGTGCTCCCATATTAACCTGCCACGCAAATGCTGGTGTATTTTCGCCTTTGGCAGAGAGCAGAGCCACTAAATTGTATATAGTGTCAATCTGGTTTTGTTCAACGATTGATGCAAGGTCGCTGTAATTAGTTGCATCAAGGGCTAGAGAGAAGGGGTCACTTGGGTCTTGACGCAGGTCAGTCGCTATAACGTTTTCAGAGCCGTAACGTGCTCTAAGAAAAACTTTTAGCTCTGTTCCGATTTGTCCACCAGAGCCCAAGATTAAAATTTTTTTCATAGGTTTTTTTAAAGAGTTATAATTTTTTTGAAAAAAAGTAATTTTATTTTGACAAAATTAAAAAAAATATTTGTATATTTGATATACCTTTCAACCAATAATGTAAAAAAAATTAAAAAATTAAAATGAAAGTTAAAGAAATTATACAGTCATTGACTGTAAAACACCCAGGTGAAAACGAATTTCTACAAGCTGTAGAAGAAGTATTGCTCTCTGTAGAAGAGACTTACAATCAACACCCTGAGTTTGAAGCTCTCAAAATCGCAGAGCGCATTGTTGAACCAGACCGCATCTTTACTTTTAGAGTAAGTTGGGTTGATGACAAAGGAGAAGTGCAAACTAACCTTGGTTATCGTGTTCAGTTTAATAATGCTATTGGCCCTTACAAAGGGGGTCTACGTTTCCACCCTTCAGTGAATCTCTCAATCCTGAAGTTCCTAGGGTTCGAACAAACCTTCAAAAATGCACTTACAACTCTACCTATGGGTGGCGGTAAGGGCGGTAGTGATTTCGCTCCAAAAGGTAAGAGTGACGCTGAGATTATGCGCTTCTGCCAAGCATTTATGCTTGAGCTTTGGAGAGTGATTGGCCCTCAAACTGATGTTCCTGCTGGTGACATTGGTGTTGGTGGACGTGAAATCGGATACCTATATGGTATGTACCGCAAACTTGCTCGTGAAAACACAGGTGTTCTTACTGGTAAGGGTATGACTTATGGTGGTTCGTTGATTCGCCCAGAGGCTACTGGCTACGGTGCAATCTACTTCCTAACTCAAATGTTGGATGAACTTGGTACTGACATCAAGGGTAAAGTTATCTCAGTTTCTGGCTTTGGTAATGTTGCTTGGGGTGCTGCTAAAAAGGCTCACGAACTTGGTGGTAAGGTTGTTACTATCTCGGGTCCTGACGGTTACATCTACGATGAGGCTGGTCTTGATGACGAAAAAATCGAGTATCTATTGGAGCTTCGTGCAACTAATAACGACGTTGTTGAACCTTATGCAGAGCGTTTCGCAGGTGCTAAATTCTTCAAGGGTGAAAAACCTTGGGGTGTTAAGGTAGACATCGCTCTTCCTTGTGCTACTCAAAACGAACTTGGCGGACAGGATGCTAAGAAACTAATTGCAAATGGCGTTCAAGTTGTTGCAGAGGTTTCTAATATGGGTTGTACTCCTGAGGCTATCGAAGAACTTATCAAAGCTAGAGTACTTTATGGCCCTGGTAAAGCGGTTAACGCTGGTGGTGTAGCAACTTCTGGTCTTGAGATGACTCAAAACTCTATGAAGATTAACTGGACTGCTGAAGAAGTAGACGCTAAACTTCACCAGATTATGACTTCTATCCACACAGCTTGTACTGAGTGGGGTCGTGAAGGTGACTATGTAAACTATATGAAGGGTGCGAATATCGCAGGCTTTATGAAGGTTGCTCAAGCAATGGTTGAGCAAGGTATTGTGTAGTTAAATACCAACCAAAATATAGGTAAAATGGGGGAAATATACAATTTCCCCTTTTACCGTTTAAATAATATACGTGAACTGTGTGGAGGAAACTATTAAAAAAATCAAGATGAAAAACATTAAATTACTACCGCTATTTGGTTGCTCGCTAGTGCCTATGGTTGCTAGCGCAAAGGATGCGCCTAAAAATCCTGAGAGACCAAACATACTCTTTATCCTATCTGATGACCACTCTCGTGAGGCAATTAGTGCTTACGGAGGGCGTAATGCTGAGCTAGCTCCAACCCCTAATATTGACCAAATTGCACAAGATGGTGTGATTTTTAACAATATGATGGTGACTAACTCTATTTCGGGGCCAAGTCGTGCCTGTCTGATTACGGGAAAATATAGCACTAGTAATGGTTTTTATCAAAACGAAGGTGGTATTGTCTTCGATAATACCCAACAACAGTACCAAATGTTGCTGCAAGAGAATGGTTACTCTACTGCGCTATTTGGCAAGTGGCATCTCTTTACAACCCCTATGGGATTTGACCGCTATATGATTCACGCAAACCCAGGGCAGCAAGGCACATATTGGGATCCAATCTACGAAACTGATGGCGTTAAGGAAACTAAAAAGGGGTATTGTACAAACATTACCACCGATGCTGCCATTGAGTGGATTGCCCAGGAGCGTGACCAAGATAAACCATTCTGCGTGATGCTCCACTACAAAGCTCCGCACCGTCCGTGGGAGCCTGACACCGTCTACCAAGAGCTTTTTAATGATGTGGACTTCCCACTGCCTGAAACATTCTGGGATGATTACTCTACCAGAGAAGAAACACTTGGTGTGAATATGGCAACTATTGCTCACCATATCTCTCGTAACGACGTTAAGATGCCAACACCTCCAGGGTTTGACAAACAACACGCAAATGAATGGGGCTGGTATGGTGGCTCTGGTGATGGTCAATACTGGACTCCAGACCCTCAGATGACTGACGAAGAGGTTGCTATCTGGAAATTTCAACAATACCTGAAAGATTACCTGCGTTGCGTGCGCTCGGTTGATGATGGTGTGGGTAAAGTTATTGACTACCTAAAAGAGAGTGGTCAGTATGATAACACTATCATTATTTATATGGGTGACCAAGGTTTCTATCTTGGGGAGCACGGTTTGTATGACAAACGCTGGATGTACGAAGAATCGCTACAAATGGCTTGTTTGGTGCACGTGCCAGATGCACTGAAAAAAGGCTTCGAGATTGATAATCTAGCAATTAATGCCGATATTGCTCCAACTATCTTGGACTATGCTGGTGTGAAAATTCCTAAGGATATGCAGGGTGAGAGCCTTCGTCCGCTGCTAGAACAACAAAAGAATGCTGACAAGAAGTGGCGTAAATCTATGTACTATCAGTACTTTGAGTATCCTAAGTGGCACAGAGTTCAACCACACTATGGTGTGCGCACTGACCGCTATAAACTTATCCACTACTACTATAATATCGACGCTTGGGAGTTCTTTGACCTAGAAAGTGACCCTAATGAACTCACCAATCAATATGATAATGCGGAGTATGCCGAAATTATCAAAGACCTTAAAAAGGAACTCACCTTGCTACAAGAACAGTACGATGATAACCTAACGCTAGAGGAGCGTAGGGAACTCACCGACCGCTATATGCTTGAATACGAAAACTAAACAACTAAACAACACAATAACAAACAACTTAACAAAACTATGAAAAAAACAATCTTATGTATGGCTGCAAGCCTTGCGCTCGTTGGATGCTCAGGCGGTGGTGGCAGCAGCAGTGTTGCTCCTGCAATCAAGCCAGATGCTGAAATGGAAGCGAAAATCGAAAAAATTCTCTCGGGTTTGACCCTTGAGGAAAAAGTGGGACAAATGTGCCAAATCACTGTCGATATGGTAACAGATTTCTCGTCGCCAAAGGACTTTAAGCTTAGTGAAGCTATGCTCGATACCGTAATTGGTAAGTACAAAGTAGGCTCACTACTTAATGTGCCACTTAGCGTTGCGCAAACCCCTGAGGTGTGGGACAAAGCTATCCGCATTATCCAAGACAAATCTATGAAAGAACTTGGTATTCCTTGTATCTACGGGGTTGACCAAATCCACGGTACTACCTACACTGCTGGTGGCACACTCTTCCCACAAGGCATTAATATGGGTGCTTCGTTCAACCGTGACTTGACCTACCAAGGTAGCGTTGTGTCGGCTTACGAAACTCGTGCATCGGCAATTCCTTGGACATTTGCTCCTGTAATGGACCTGGGTCGTGACCCACGTTGGCCTCGTATGTGGGAAAACTATGGCGAGGATGCTTACGTAAATGCTGAAATGGCAGTGGCTTCTATCAAAGGTTTCCAAGGTGAAGATCCTTGCAATGTCGGTATGCAACACGTTGCTGCTTGTGCAAAACACTATATGGGTTATGGTGTGCCAGTATCTGGTAAAGACCGCACTCCATCTTCTATCACTGATGTTGACCTACGTGAAAAACACTTCGCTCCATTCTTGGCATCTATCCGTGCAGGCGTACTAACCGTTATGGTTAACTCTGCTATGAACAACGGTATTCCTTTCCACGCTAACTACGAACTGCTGACTCAGTGGCTTAAAGAGGACTTGAACTGGGATGGTCTAATTGTTACTGACTGGGCTGATATTAATAACCTAGCACTTCGTGACCGAGTTGCCGCTGACCGCAAAGAGGCTATCAAAATGTGTATCAATGCTGGTATTGATATGTCAATGGTGCCTTACGAACTTAGCTTCTGCGACTACCTTGTTGAACTAGTCAACGAAGGTGAAGTTTCTATGGAGCGTATCGACGATGCTGTAAGACGTGTGCTACGCCTTAAATTCAGACTTGGACTGTTCGAAAACCCTTACTGGGACATCACTCCTTATGACAAGTTTGGTGGCGAAGAACACGCTGCTATCGCTCTTGCTGCGGCTGAAGAGGGTATCGTTCTTCTAAAGAATGAAAAAGATATTCTTCCACTTAAACAAGGTACAAAGATTCTTGTAACTGGCCCTAACGCTGACAATATGCGTGGACTGAATGGTGGTTGGTCATACTCTTGGCAAGGTCACCGTGCAGATGAATTCACTGCTGAGTATAACACTATCCTTGAGGCTCTTACTGCTAAGTATGGTGCAAATAACGTGAAATACGAAGCTGGTGTAACTTACTCTACTAAGCCAGATGCCCTTTGGTGGGAAGAAAATACTCCAGAGATTGCAAAAGCTGTTAGAGCTGCCGCTGGTGTTGACGTGATTGTTGCTTGTATCGGTGAGAACTCATACTGCGAAACCCCTGGTAACCTTGTTGATCTGAACCTTTCGCAAAACCAAAAAGATCTAGTTGCAGCACTTGCTAAGACTGGTAAACCAATCATCTTGGTGCTTAACGAAGGTCGCCCACGTATCATTAAGGAGATTGTACCACTTGCAGATGGTATTATCAACGTGCTTCTTCCAGGTAACTTTGGTGGTGATGCACTCGCTAACCTTATGGCTGGTGATGTAAACTTCAGTGGTAAACTTCCATTCACTTACCCTCGTCACATCAATTCGCTTGCTACTTATGACTACAAACCTTGCGAGAATATTGGTCAAATGGATGGTAACTACAACTATGATGCTGTAATGGATGTTGAGTGGGAATTTGGTGCAGGTCTTAGCTACACTGATTTCGAGTACTCTAATATGAAGGTTACTCCAGCAGAGTTTACCTCAAACGACGAAATTACTGTAAGTATTGATATTAAGAACACTGGTAAGGTTACAGGTAAGGAGAGTGCGCTACTATTCCTATCGGATATGGTTGCTTCTATTACTCCAGACAACCGTCGTCTACGTGGTTTCGAAAAGGTTGAGCTACAACCTGGTGAAACTAAAACCGTTGTTATCAAGCTTAAGGGTAGCGATTTAGCCTTTGTAGGAGCTGATAAGAAGTGGAGAATCGAGAAGGGTGACTATAGGGTACAGTGTGGTGACCAAGTTACTATTATTTCGACTAACGAAGATAAGGTATGGCAGACTCCAAATATTTAGGTCTACTATAAACGAAAAAAGAGCCTCGAAGCATTGCGCTTCGAGGCTCTTTTGTGTTATGTGGAATGTGAATATTTATTCTATAATTCAAAGAAAAGATCGATCATATTCTCTAGCATATCAGCCTTTGGTCCACCATTAATTTTATCAATGTCGCCAGAAACAGGAATAAGCACTAGCGTTGGGATAGATGTAATACCAAATATTTCGGCAATTTCAGGTTCTTGGTCAATGTCAACTTTATAGAAGTCAACTTTGCCAGCGTATTTCAATGATGTTGCGTCAAAAGTAGGTGCAAATGCTTTACAAGGTTGGCACCAAGTAGCTGTAAAATCAATAATAATGTGAGTGGTTCCGATTAGGTTTCTGTCTTGATCGTCAGACTCGTCTAGCATTGATTCAAAGGTACTGTAGTCAAGTGTTTTAACTCTAGAGGATTGTCCGAAAGACAGAGATACGGTTGCTAGGAGTAGCAGAGATAGTGCAAGTAGTTTTTTCATTTTTTCTAGTTTTTAGTGTGGTCAAAATTAGTTATTTTTTTTACAAACTACAAATTTTATGCTATGGTGTGGTTTTATGTAATGTTAGGGGCATAGATACTTTTATGATGAAAGTCTGTTATAGCTTGTAGTATTTACAACTAAATAATTAAAGTTTTTTGGTTCTTTTGTTCACAAAAGAACGATGGCATCAGTCCGCTAGAGCAGTGAGCAAGGCGAATGCCTTGCCTAAAAATCA